>CAJGCT010000040.1 GCA_904501985.1 uncultured Clostridia bacterium | reverse complement strand
ATCCGGATATTCAACGCCGTCCATAAAATAATGGAAGCATATATAGCTTATATTTCTTGATGCAAAATGTTCGTGGGAAAGGTCTGCGGTTGAGCAGCAGCTCAGTATATAGTTTGACATATAAATTTGTCCTTTCTCATTTTTTGGATGCCGTTTGCAGGCATATCCATAAATATACACAATACATTATAGCACATTCTGTGCCGCAAATCAAGTCTTATATGCAAAATTTGGTGAATATATATTGAAAATTTTCAAAATTTTCAATATATATTCAGAATGGGCTTATTCTGATACACTTTGTCTAAGCAAAAATCCTGTTACAGCGTGAGTACCTTTGCCTTTACCTCGTTTTGACAGTGTCCGTCTCTGTGAAATTCAGTGATATTTGATACGGTTGTTTCTGCAATAGCCTCAAGTGCATCCTCGGTAAGAAACGCCTGATGTGATGTTATGAGCACATTTGGCATAAATATAAGACGCGCCAATGTGTCATCGTCCACAATATGGCCTGAGCGGTCCTCGAAAAATATATCCGATTCTTCCTCGTAAACGTCAAGGCAGGCACCGCCGATATGCCTTGATTTGATAGCCTCAAGAAGCGCCTCGGAATCAATCAGCGCACCGCGGGATGTGTTTATAACATAGGCACCCTTTTTCATCTTTCCAAATCCTGCTTCGTCAAGAATATGATAGGTGTCGTCGGTAAGAGGGCAGTGAAGCGATACAATATCCGACGTGCGAAGGAGTGTATCAAGGTCGGTATATCTGAAATCGGCGTCCTTTGCCGGAAATTTATCGTATGCCAGCACCTTCATGCCAAATCCGCGGCAGATGTCGATAAAAACACGGCCGATACGTCCTGTGCCGATGACACCTACAGTCCGTCCGTGAAGATCGAAGCCGGTGAGTCCGTTTAAGCTGAAATTGAAGTCTCTTGTTCTTATATATGCCTTGTGTGTGCGTCTTACAAGTGTCAGGAGCATCGCTAACGCGTGTTCAGCAACGGCATAGGGGGAGTATGCAGGCACTCTGAATACTGCCAGCTTGCCGTCCGCGTGGCGTATATCAACATTGTTAAAGCCGGCGCATCTCAGGGCGATAGCTTTTATTCCAAGCTCGTGCAGCGCGTCAATGACCTCGGCGTTTGCTGTGTCGTTTACAAAAATGCACACACCGTCGCATCCCTTTGCCAGATTTACGGTGTCCGTGTCAAGCTTTGCCTCAAAATATTTGAATTTAATGCCTGCTTTATCGCCAAAAGCGTCAAACGAGGGCTTGTCATATGGTTTTGCATCAAAAAAAGCGTATTTCATAGTAATTTCCATGTCTTTGCGGTGCAAAGACTATCCTATAAGATTTATTCCGAAATTCGGGAAGCACTATAAATAAGTGTTCCGCAGTAAATGTGCGCTCATACATAAAACCGATCGCGATTCGGAAAAATCCTTGACAACAGGGACAATTTATGGTATAATACCCGATATGATTTGAATTTTTGAAAAAAACAACTTTTGAGGTTTTAAATTATGGATATAACTTTTTCGCTTATTCTTATGAGTATAATGCTGGGCGCAGGACTTGCCATGGATGCCTTTTCCGTATCGCTCGCCAACGGTCTGGGTGAGCCGTGCATGAAGCCTGCCAAGCTTTTTGGTATTGCCGCGACATTTGCGCTGTTTCAGGCGGCTATGCCCATGATAGGGTGGATATGCGTGCATACTATGGTCAGATATTTTGAATCCTTCGAAAAATTCATCCCGTGGATAGCGTTGGTGTTACTCTCTTTTATCGGCGGCAAGATGCTTCTTGAAGGAATTCATTCCGACGGAGATGAGCCTTGCGCTTCGAGATTGACTGTTGGCGCACTGCTTGTACAGGGAATTGCCACATCCATTGATGCGCTGTCGGTTGGATTTACCATTTCGGAATATACATTCTGGCAGGCACTTGTGTCGGTAATAATTATCTCCATTGTGACCTTTATTATATGCACCGCAGGGCTTTATCTCGGCAGGAAATTCGGCACAAAGCTTGCCGGAAAAGCAGGAATCCTCGGCGGTATGATACTTATTGCCATAGGTATCGAAATATTCATAACCGGCGTGTTTTTCTGATTTTTATACGCTTTTAACCCATACAAAAAGGACAGAGATCATATAAGACCTCTGTCCTTTATTTTTAATGACTTACGCCTCGTCAACAGCCTTTATAAGTGCCTCACGCAGAACCTGCGGATCGCAGTTGCCGCGAAGCTCCTTCATGCATTTGCCAAACAGCGCCATGAGAGCCTTTTCCTTGCCGCCCTTGTAGTCGGCAACGGATTTCGGGTCAGCGGCAACGATAGCCTTGATAACCTCGTCCATCTTGCCGGTGTCGTTTGAAACGATGAATCCGTTATCCTCTGCATATTTCGCAGGGGATACGCCATCCTCAAACATCGCCGCAAGCACCTTCTTGGCGTTGGGACGGCTTACCTTGCCCTCGGCAACGAGAACGATAAGCTCACCGAGAGACTTTCCGTCAAGCTTCAGCTCGTCGGAGGTCATCTGCTTCTTGTTAAGAAGATTGGTAATGTCGGAGATGATATAGTTAGCCGATTCCTTGGCATTGCCGCAAACGGCATATGCACCCTCAAAGCAGTCGCAGAATGCGCGGCTTTCGGTGAGAAGATCGGCGTCGTATTCGGACAGTCCAAGCTCGCCTATATAGCGTGCGCGCTTGATTTCAGGAAATTCGGGCAGAGATGCCTTGATTCCGTCATACCATGCATCGTCAATAACAACGGGCATGATGTTGGGGTCGGGGAAGTAGCGATAGTCGCCAGCAGTCTCCTTGTTGCGCATTGCAAAGGATTTGCCCTTGATGTCGTCCCAGCGGCGAGTCTCCTGAACAAGCTCCTCTGTACCGTTTTCAATAGCGTCGATGTGACGGGATACCTCGTATTCGATAGCGCGTGTGATTGCGGAGATGGAGTTCATGTTCTTCATTTCCGTGCGCACGCCAAGCTTTGTTGAGCCTTCGGGACGGACGGAAAGGTTTACGTCGCATCTCATTGAGCCTTGCTCCATGCGGCACTCGGATACCTTGGCAAAGCGGAGCAGGGATTTAAGTCTTTCAAGATACGCCACAACCTCTTCGGCACTTGAAAGGTCAGGCTGAGAAACTATCTCGATAAGCGGTACGGAGGTGCGGTTGAAGTCAACAAGGGAAGTGTCGGTCCAATCGTCGTGTACAAGCTTACCTGCGTCCTCCTCCATGTGAATCTGCTTTATGCGAACAGACTTTTTGCCCTTTGAGGTTTCAATATCCACAAGACCGTTTACAGCAACGGGTGCAAACCACTGGGTAGTCTGATAGGAGCAGGGAAGGTCCGGGTAATAGTAACTCTTTTTGTCAAATGTTGTTGTACGGTTGATGTGACAGTTAAGCATCATGCCGGCGGTCATACCAAGGTCAACCACGTGGCGGTTAACGATGGGGAGCATACCGGGCATACCACAGCAGGCGGGGCAAACGTGATCGTTCTGCTCGCCGCCGAATTTAGCGGAGCAGGAACAGAATATCTTGGACTCGGTTGCAAGCTCTATATGAACTTCAAGTCCGATGACGGTCTCGTATTTCATTTATTTGCCCTCCTTTTCGATGATCTTTGCTAAAGAAAGCAGTGCCATATCGGAAAATGCCTTTCCCATAAGCTGAACACCGCCGGAAATTACCGCAGGAAGTCCCGTGATTAAAGCCGGAGCTGTATACAGTGCTTCGTCAAAAGCGATATACTTGTTTTCGACAACATCAGCTTCGGTATAAGCGGTCTTTTGGCAGGCAGGCATGAGAACTGCATCGAATTTTTCAAAAATTGAAGCGAATGCCTCGCAGATCACGCGGCGGACTCTCATGGACTTGTCGTATACAGGCATATAGTTGTCGTCGGAGAGTACCTCAGAGCCGTAGAGAATGGCGGTCTTTGCAAGCTCGCCGAAAGCCTCGGTGCGGCTGTTTGTGTAAAGCTCACCGATAGTCTTGTACTCTGCGGCGCGGTGTCCGTACTTAACGCCGTCGTAGCGAGAAACGTTGTTGCAAAGCTCGGCACACATAAGAACGCTCCAAGCGGTCTTTGCGGCGGACATTACGTCACATTCGATCTCGGTGACGGTGATTCCGGCATTTGCAAGAGCCGATTTTACAGCATCAAGTCTTGCTTTTGTAGCATCATCGGCGGTGTCGGCAATATTTTTGATTACCGCAACACTCTTTATCTCGTCGGTGGGAGCGTCCTTCTTAAGAAGCGCGCATTTTTCCTCTGGGAGCGATGTGCCGTCCTTGTCGTCGTGACCTGCAATAACCGAGAGAATGTCAGCGCAGTCGTCGGCATTCTTTGCCATAACGCCAACACATTCACCGGAGCAAGCGGCAGGAATAGTGCCGTAGCGTGAAACAGTACCGTAGGTGGGCTTTACGTAGGTAAGACCCGAAAGTGCCGCACAGCGGCGAGGCGCACCGTTTACGTCAAGTGTGATCGCCGCCTTCACTTCGCCGGATTTTACGATCTCGGCGGATGCCAGAGTGAGCGCACCCTTATCATCGGTGCAAGCACCGAAGTAGGAGGTCTCGCCGAGGAGGTCGATTCCGAACTCACCCACATTAGCCTTGCCGGAAACACAGATTCCGGCATCCTTAAGGCGGTCTGTTATATCAGCACCGAAAAGGCTTACATAACCGTCAAGCATTTTTGAACCTGCGGTGGTGGGCAGGTCCTTTGTTAAAAGCATATCGTCAAGTGAAACAGATACGCCGGAGGCTTTTTCATTTTTGTTTATATAAAGCTTCATTCTAAACCTCCTTATTCCACAAGACGGGGCACTTGCCAATATCCGTCGTAGGATTCGGGGGCGGATGCCTGAAGCTCATCACGGGTGAAGAGCTTTATCATCTTATCCTCGCGTACCACGGTTTCCATTGGCATAACGTGTACCATGCGCTCTGTATTTTCTGTATCAATCTTATCAAGAACGGCAAATTCTTCGTTCTTAGATTTGAAAAATTCCAGCACTGCCGCTTCTTCAGCCTCCGTAAGACGGAGCTGATTCAGCCTGCAAAGCCGTGCAAAGGATTCTTTATCTGTAATAAGCATTGCTTTGATCCTTTCGTTACTTGGAATAATTGTTCGTGTTATCAGTCGCGTACCTTGATGTGTACTTCGCGGAGCTGAAGCTCGGTTACTTCACCGGGCGCGCCCATCATGAGGTCCTGTGCGTTTCCGTTAAGCGGGAATGCGATAACGTCGCGGATGGTCTCCTCGCCTGCGATAAGCATGATCATGCGGTCAACGCCGGGTGCCATACCTGCATGGGGGGGAGCACCGAAGGAGAATGCGGTGTAGAGTGCACCGAACTTCGCCTTGAGGTCTTCCTCGCCGTAGCCTGCGATCTCGAATGCCTTGCGCATGATTTCGGGATTGTGGTTTCGAACCGCGCCGGAGGACAGCTCGACGCCGTTGCACACGATGTCGTACTGGTAAGCGAATATTTCAAGCGGGTCTTTATTAAGAAGCGCGTCCATACCGCCCTGAGGCATAGAGAAGGGGTTGTGTGTAAAGTCGATCTTGCCTGTTTCCTCGTTAAGCTCGTACATGGGGAAGTCAACGATGAAGCAGAACTCGAAGGAGTCTTTATTTATGATATCAAGGGTTTCGCCGAGCCAGGTTCTGATCTCGCCTGCAAGCTTGTTTACAACGGATATAGCGTCGCAGATGAAGAATACGGTCTCGCCGTCCTTGATTCCGCAGAGATTTACAAGCTCGTCACGCTTTTCGGGGGTGAGGAACTTAGCGATAGGACCCTTGAACTCATCTCCGTTAAGGGTAAGGTAGCCAAGGCCCTTCATGCCGATCTCAAGAGCGTATTTGAGGGAGTCCTCAAAGAATTTCTTGGAGCGTCCTGCACAGTTTGCAACGATACCGCGAACAGGCTTGCCCTTGAAGAGCGGGAAGTCGATTCCTGCGAAAAATTCGGAGAGGTCCTGAATGATAAGGGGATTTCTGAGGTCAGGCTTATCTGTACCGTACTTAAGCATGGAATCGGCGAAGGTGATGCGCTTGAAGGGCGGCTCGGATACAGGCTTTTCAGAGAATTTCTTGAAGGTGTTGTATACTACCTTTTCCGCAACAGCGAAAACGTCCTCCTGAGTTGCAAAGGACATCTCAAAGTCAAGCTGATAGAATTCTCCGGGAGATCTGTCCTGACGCGCGTCCTCATCACGAAAGCAGGGAGCGATCTGGAAGTAACGGTCAAAGCCGGAGGTCATAAGGAGCTGCTTGAACTGCTGAGGTGCTTGGGGAAGAGCATAGAATTTGCCCTTGTGCTTGCGGCTGGGCACGAGATAGTCACGTGCGCCCTCGGGAGAGGATGCGGTGAGAATAGGAGTCTGTATCTCAAGGAATCCCATCTCCTCCATCTGTGAACGGAGGTAGGAAAGGATCTTTGAACGAAGCACGATATTGTCGTGTATTTTTCTGTTTCTAAGGTCAAGATAGCGGTATTTGAGACGTACTTCCTCACGGGTCTCGGTGGAAGCATCGATCTCAAAGGGAAGTCCAAGCTGGCAGGGACCGAGAACCTCCACCTTGGAAGCTCTTACCTCGATAAGACCTGTTGCAAGCTTGGGGTTTACGGTTTCGGCGTCACGCTCGGTAACATTTCCCTCAACGAGAATAACGGTCTCCTTGGGCATACCGGCAATCATTTTGTCGTCGTTTACGACGATCTGAGTGATTCCGTAGTGGTCGCGAAGGTCAACGAAAAGTACGCCTCCGTGGTCGCGCACGGTGTCGATCCAGCCGGTGAGAGTTACATTCTCGCCGATGTGAGCCTTGGTAAGCTCATTACAAGTATGAGTTCGTAACATGGGTTTCATCCTCCGAAATAAAGATTTTATTTTTGATATAAAGTTCGAAATGCTGTGTGCGGCGCATTTTCGGGACAAACAAAAAATTGCCCCCCGTCCGCACATGGGACGAAAGACAACTTCCGCGATACCACCCAAATTGATCTTAAAATAAGATCCACCTTAATTACGCCTTTACGCGGCAAACGTGCGGTTCTAATAGCCACCGTCAAGACGTGGCGTTCTTCCGCAAGCTCCGGAGTGTTTTTCACGCAGAGACCGACGCCGTATTTCCACCGTCAACGGCTCTCTTTAGACTGTACACCGCGTTACTCGTTCCATCAAAGCTTTTCACTCTTATATTGTATCACAGTAAAGGTCATTTGTCAAGAGTAAATTTGCGGTAATCTTTATGATTGTAAATCACAAAAATTCGTTTATTTCCGATAAAATCCGACGTGCTTTGAGACTCTATCACACCCGTGGAATCGCCGCCATATACTGTACAGAGGTGATGAAAATTTCTTACTTATCAGATCTTGTGCCGGGTGAGGCGGCATTTATAAATAAAATAGGTTCATCGGAAATAAGACAGAGACTCTTTGACCTTGGTTTTATCGGCGGAACGAAGGTTGAGTGTGTTGCAAGAGCACCCCTTGGCGGACCGGGAGCATATCTTGTGCGCGGCTCGGTGATTGCCCTGCGAAATTCGGATGCAAGGTGCGTCTGCGTTCAGCGCATTCCGTCGCGGTGCTGTTCACAGTATAAAAAATGGGTTTAACGAACAGCTCCACGGGATTTGGTGCGGTACGAGAGCGTGTCAAAAAGGGTGACGGTTACACTGCCGCTCTTGCCGGTAATCCCAACGTTGGCAAAAGCAGTATTTTCAACGCTCTCACCGGAATGAAGCAGCACACGGGGAATTGGACGGGAAAAACCGTTGCCACAGCCGTAGGTGTGTCACAGCGTGAGAATATCACGTTTGTGGATCTTCCCGGAACATATTCCATCCGCGCCCATTCACCTGAGGAAGAGGTTGCAAAGGATTTTATAAAAAACGGCGACGCCGATGCCGTTATCGTGGTATGTGACGCGCTTTGCATTGAGGGCGGACTGTCCCTTGCTTTTCAGATATCGGAGTTTTGCGAAAATTTAATAATTTGCGTAAACTTCATGGACGAAGCCGAAAAACGGGGAATAAGCGTTGATACCGCGCTTCTCACAAAGCTTACGGGATTTACCTCGGTGGGAGTCTCCGCAAGGAGCGGTTTGGGACTTTCCGAGCTTTGTAAAACCGTGAAAAATCCATCTTTGAAAGAAAAAAACAGCCGTCAGCCGATATATCCCGAGTTTGTAGAAAATGAGCTTGATGCGCTTCGCGAAAATGGGTATTCCCGTGGGGATGTTATTGAATCATGGCTTTCAGATAGTGGGGATGATGCAGTTGTGGAAGCTCTGTCACGGTGCCATGCAGAGTATGACGGAGATTTCTCCGAAATGCTGCTTACACGTCCCATAATTGCCGCCGAGGGGATAGCCTGTGACGTTGTAAAGTGTGAGAACGGCAATTCCGAGCTGTGCACCTACCGCGCCGGATATACAAGGCGTGACAGAATGATAGACCGTGTGATAACTCACCGCTTCCTGTCAGTCCCCATCATGCTTTTGATGCTTGCAGGCATATTCTGGCTTACTATCGTCGGGTCGAATTATCCCTCAGCCTTACTTCAGTCGGGATTTGACCGCTTGGAGCGATTTCTCTATGATGCCGCATCACCGCTTCCGGAAATGCTCCGCGAGCTGCTTGTATGCGGTATGCTTCGCACGCTGTTTCGCGTGATTTCGGTAATGCTTCCGCCAATGGCAATATTTTTTCCGCTGTTTACGCTTATGGAGGATTTCGGTCTGCTTGGGCGCATAGCCTTTAATCTTGACGGCGCACTGTCAAGGTCCGGTGCTTGCGGAAAGCAGGCACTCACCATGTGCATGGGACTTGGATGCAACGCGGCAGGTGTTGTGGGATGCCGCATTATAGATTCTCCGAGAGAACGGATGATAGCCATTCTCACAAACAATTTCATGCCCTGCAACGGGCGATTCCCCATTCTTATAACCGTGTCCGCGCTGCTCTGTGCCGGAGGCGGCGGTACGTGGGGAGCTGTTATCATGACTGCCGCCATTCTTCTCGGTGTGCTTGCGACCCTTGCGGTATCAAAAATTTTATCGCTTACCCTTCTTCGCGGCACGCCCTCAAGCTTCACCCTTGAGCTTCCCCCATACCGCCGTCCGCAGATCGGGAAAGTGATCGTCAGGTCTGTTTTTGACCGCACCCTTTTCGTCCTCGGACGTGCGGCGGCGGTGGCGGCACCGGCCGGACTTATAATATGGCTTCTTGCCAATGTTACTGTAGGCGATATTACGCTTCTGTCTCACATCTGCGGCGCACTTGATCCACTTGGACGGATATTGGGACTTGACGGGGTGATACTGTGCGCGTTTATCTTAGGATTCCCTGCAAACGAGATAGTTTTGCCCCTTGCGGTGATGTGCTATACTGCGTCCGGCAGTATAGGCGGCGATGTGGGAACTTTGGATGTGCTTATATCAAACGGTTGGACATCGCTGACTTTTGTTAACATGATTATAATGACTCTCTTTCATTTCCCGTGCTCCACCACGGTGCTTACGGTGAAAAAAGAGACAGGAAGCGTTTTTATGGCGTTTTTGTCCATGATTATTCCGACGATCATAGGTATTGTGCTGTGCGCGATCACTGCCGCTGTGGCGAGGCTCTTTTGGTGAAATCTGTAAGGTCGTTGTTTTATGTGGTATTGACCACACAATAAGGCACAGTAATTGTATTAAGTATATGCCAAAAAGGACAGAGACTTCAAGCTCTGTCCTTTTTGTAAGACGGCGTAGTACCACCGTGTTTTATTTATTCTGGGGATAAACGCAGTATATTTGTCACACTTGTACCGCATCCCCGACTTTAGTGTATATATATGCTTTTCCTTTTGTTTCCGTATGCTCGATTACGCCGAGAGAAACAAGCGTGCGAATAGCATATCCAGCGGTACGCGGTGTCATTTTTGCGGCTTTTGCAAACTCCGCCGCACTGAAGCTGTCGCCTAAATCCGGTGGGATGAGCTGTTTCATATCCTCAGGCGTTTTAAGCACCATTATATCAACAAGTGACGTCGGTATGCGCTCATAGCGCACAGCACCGCGTCGTCTGCCAACACTTTTGCCGGAAGCAACGCGGAACTCGTCCATTTCGAGGAAAACGAGAGTGAACGTGACGTTGTCAAGGGGCATTATGGGGCGAAGCGCGTACAGCTCATATAAAATATCCCACGGCTTGCCGCATTTTGGCGATTTTCTTCGCTCCGAAAGCTCGCCGCTGGCGGGGTCTATTTTGATAATATATTTTTGTGAGGATATTGGGAACACCACGTTAACGTGATGATCCTTTGTAAATGCCGCAAGCTTCTTTCTCATTGAACCGAATGCGCGGGTCTGAATTTCCGTGATACCGTCGGCGTTTTTGATGTCCGCCACAAACCGTCCCACTTTTTGTTCGTGACAGTGGGTATCCGGCTCGAAGAAGTTTTTTAGAATGAGGTGGAGCATACGCTCTCCAAGCGTACCGATGCCGTTTCGCTCATGCTGTGATGTGAGAGCCTTGGCGGAGCACTCCACAAAGCGCTCGATTTCATTTTTGGTTATCATATTACCGCACCGTTTAAATTTATTACGGTTTCATTATATATTATCTTCAGGGGAAAGTCAAGTGCTTGCCTATAAAAAAGTACGGCTGTCCCAAGCTTGGGACAGCCGCCAAAAAATCAGTGCTTACCGGTGCCGGAGCAGCCACAGTCGCCGTTGTCAGTACCGCCGATGCGACCTGCACCGCCGTGGTGCGGTGCACAGCCGGAATTGCATCCGTTCTGCACTGCGGCAATTCTTCCGGGAGCAAATTCGTCAATGGGGAACGCCATTCTGCGGAATGCGTCACAGGGAGAACCGGTGTCATTGCAGGTGCATTCCTTATCGGGAACGCTGAATTCAACTGCATTAACGAGATACTGCTCGGGACGCTCGATGCGGATTACCGAGAAGAAGCCGAGGGATACCGCAAGATATCTGCTTCCCTCATCCAAGAGGTCGCCGAACATTCCGCCAAGTGCCGCGGGAACATCCCCACAGCAGCAGCAACAGCAGCACTCCGAGGGAGTATCTACCACACGCGTGCCGAGGATTACGGGGTCTACCGTCTCAACTACCGCGATGGGAAGATTGTTTCCGCCTTCACCGCATGCGGGAGCGGTGCAGAAGCTGTCGCCGAGAGCGTTTGAGCGGAAAACGTGTACAGAGCCTTCGCCGCCGTAGAGGACTACGGATTTTTCCACTACCGCAAGACCGGTGAAGCACTGAGTTTTGCCGGGGCAAACGCAGGCCTCAAGCTCAAGCTTAACATAGAAGCGTACAGTTATGCGGTAAAAACCGCGTGAGAGCTGTACAGGCTCAACGGAGATAGCGGAGGAGCATATCTCTGCGGATTTTGTGCGTACCTGAGACGTATGTTCAATTACGCTCTGACCAAGTCCGTCAAGGAATACGCGGGTGTCCTCAAAGCAGTCGCGGTCACGGCAGGAATCGAATACCTGATAGGTATCAATCACAACACCGCAGCCGTTTATCGGTGCCATGCCTTGACGTGTGCCGAAAACGCTGTTTCTGTTATCAGCCATGTTGTTGTATCCATCCTTTCCAAAAAGCGGATATAATATGTCCGCTGTATGTTCATGTATATGTTACAGGGGATGTGCCGGCAGGGGAACATCCTCATTTACATGGTATGCATGGAGAGGTGAATATGTTCCGCGCTCAGATATTTTCAAGCTTTGCAAGTATTTTTTTCCACACCTCGGGTGCTTCGGGACTGCTGTCGATGAATACGCGGGTCTTGTCGGAAAGGCCGCATACACTGCATACAGTATCAGCAGGGTCGTCGTGGGGCGGAGTGAATACGCGGCTCTTCGGCTCAAGTCCAAGATATTCGCATCCGTCAACACGTCTGCCGTTGCGGCGAAATTCAAGGGTAAGAAATTCGCGCATACCCGAGCCGCTGTTTCCCTCAATGCCGATAAGCTCACCGGCTCGCACATAGTCCCCCTCGTTGACAAATCGGTGTGCCAGCCGTCCATATGTAACCGTTACTCCGTTTTTACCTGACACGGTCACCACCATGCCCTGGCGGTGTTCACGGGAACGTGTGTCGTAGTTTACCCTTGAGCGAAGAACAACTCCGTCTTCTATGGCACATACTTCCTTTGGCGAGCCATACACGGAGGGAAGTCCCTCAAAGCAAAGTATGCCGTTTGTCTGTTTTTTGCCTGTGGTGCGAATTTCTGTGAGAACAAAGTGACGGGATTTGTAAAGCTGTAACATTTTTTGTACCTCTCTTTATTTGATTTGTAATTTTTTCTGTTTACGGTCATAAATATGTAAAAAAAGTTTAGAAAATCTGAACTTTATTGGCTGAAAAAACACCGCATAAATTCTGCCTCACTGAGATGCAGAGTGGATGCGGCGCGAAGCATTTCACCCTGGGTGGCTTCCGCCTGGTGTTTCGTTAAACGCTCAAACCTTTTTTTGCTCATTTTCATTTTTTTTAAAAAATCTTCATCTGTGCATCTCTCCTCAATCAGTTTTTCTAAAAAATCCGAATTGATGCCTTTGACATTTTCGTTCATTGTGCTATGTACCTCACCTAATAAAAAAAGTTCAGAAAAACTGAACTAATTATATCATTATCGGGAATCCGTGTCAATACTTGTGCACAATTTAGAAAAAAACTGACACTTTTTTGATAAAAACGCTTGATTTTTTTTTGTGTGTCGGGTATAATATTTGTGTAGTTTATAAAAACTGAACTTGTGTGCCATATTTTGGCGAGCTTTTTGATGGCAGGCAAGCTTTTATAAAGGGGAAGGGAATATGTCGGTTTTCAGCGATCGTTTGAGGCTTGTTATGAATGAGCGCGGTATGACGCAGGCAGAACTTTGTGCTCTTACGGGAATTCCGAAATCTGCCATGACTCAGTATATCCACGCCAGCTTTAGACCAAAACAAAACCGTACCGATTTACTGTGCCGCGCGCTGAATGTCAGCCCTGCATGGATCATGGGACTTACTGATACGCGCTCTGCGTACGGCGTTATTACAACAGAGCTTACCGTAGATGAGGACAGGCTTGTGAGAGCCTACAGGGAGCATCCGGAGCTGCGCTCGGAATTTTTGCGTGTTGTTGACATGACACAGTCACCGAAGGTGTTCCGTGCGGCAAAATCAAAGGACGGGCGAGTCGCGCCCTCTGTGGAGAACCGTTCAAGTGAGTGGATACAGCGTATATCCGATGCACCGGAGACGGATGAGGAACTGTAGGAAATGTATGATTATTACGGAATATACACCTCCTGCCGTGATGCCGCATGGAGGTGTATAATTGATTTTGATATTCGCACTCTTCCCATAATGCTGAAGGATGCGGCGAATTTTGCCGGAATACGGATCGTGCGAAATTCCAAAATAGGAGAGCTTCGCGGAAACGAAAGCGGTGCCGGTATCTTTTGTGAGGGAAAGTGGCATATAATATACGATGACAGCCTTAGTACCGAAAATTCGCGGTTTGTTATTGCCCATGAGCTTGGGCACATTTTTCTCGGACATGAATATAAGTATGCCTCACGACGTTTTGACTCGGACAGAGGAAAGCTGAAATGTGAGCGTGAGGCGGATATGTTTGCCGTGCGGCTGCTTGCACCTGCCTGTGTGCTTCACGAGCTTAAAATACTTCGCGCGGACGACATCGCCGAAATCTGCATGATTCCAAAGGGTGTTGCCGCGGAGCGTGCCAGGCGGATGAAAATGCTTGAGGAGAGAGGGGCGTATTACACAAGTCCTCTTGAACTTCAGGTACGGGAAAAATTTTCGGATTTTATAGCCGAATACCGTACACTTTACGATAAAAATGAATAGGATCTTCGTTTTTTGCCCACAATTTCTGTGAACTGCGGTTTGGTGCTGGCACAAAGCTCCACCACAGTTCACAGATTCAAACATGGAGGTACGTCAATGCTGAAGGGCTGTAAACGAAATATAATCATGGTAAAGGACACCGGAAGTCCCTATTTTGACTCTGCTTATTTCGTGCTTAAATGCGATCTGCCTGCATCGGGACGTGATACGGATATAATTGCAGAGGCAAAGCGTATGATAGACTGTGCATCGTCTGAGGAGATCAGGGCAGTTACAGCACCGCCGAAAAAATCTTCTCTAAGTGCCACAGCGTGGCTTGCGGCATCAAGTCTTACTTTGCTTTTTGTGTGCGCGGCACTTCTTGTGTTTATCATCTTTTAAAGGTCGTCTACATCCTGTACGGGTTCAAGATCGTCTGCTACCATGGTGTAATCAACAGGTGTATACAGAGGTGCGCCCATTTGACCGGAGTATTTGTAAAAACCGGTGTAGCTTCCGAGTACGTCTGTATCTTCTCCTGTATCACGCCATGCACGGATGCATTCTGCGGCGCGCTCGGCAGGTGTGGTTTTCTTTTTCATCAAGTACAGCTCCTTTTCTTTTATCGGGCATAATTTAATTTATGCCGTGATATTATGCTTGCCGCAGAGACTATAAATTATTATTAACAATATATTCATATACAAAAGCTTATAAATTTAACAATATTTTGGTACAATATGAATGTTATATTGTTGTACGTTGCTTTTCGGAGGCTTTTTTGCGCGAAGGTCCGCTATATTCGCGCTTCGTGCCAAGCGATTTTGCAGAACGGCTGTCTGAGCGTTTAAGGGATTGCCGTATATCATGGAAAAACGTAGTGACACGATCAAAAGAGCACCGCTTCGAGGGTCATTTTGCGCACCCTTCTTTTTTCGCGGCTGTTTTTATGCCTTCACTCCCCGAACACGGTGTAACTCGGCAGGTCCGACTGTAAATTACTGAATTTTATGTAACGAAATGGATAAAATTCGGTGCAATACATACATATTCAACCATATTTGATCGAAAGGAAAATTTTATGGCAAAAAGCAAAGTTAAATCAAAACTCAAAATAATTCCCCTTGGCGGTCTCGGTGAGATCGGCAAGAATATCACTGTACTTGAATACGAAAACGATATTATCGTCGTTGACTGCGGTCTGGGCTTCCCGGATGATGATATGCTGGGCGTTGACCTGGTAATTCCCGATGTAAGCTATCTTGAAAAGAACATAGAGAAGGTCCGCGGATTTGTTATAACCCACGGACACGAAGACCATATCGGAGCGCTTCCGTACGTACTGAAAACCGTTAATGCACCCGTTTTCGGAACACGCCTTTCCGTTGGAATCGTAGCCAACAAACTTGAGGAGCATACATTTAGCGAAAAGCCGCAGCTCAACTGCGTTGAGGCGGGAGATGTTGTAAAGCTCGGCGTATTCTCCGTAGAATTTGTCAGAGTGAATCACTCTATTGCCGACGCCTGTGCACTGTCCATAAAGACTCCCCACGGTGTTGTGTTCTTCTCCGGCGACTTCAAACTTGACCTCACTCCCGTTGAGGGAAAGATCATGGATATTCCACGTATCGGTGAGATAGGAAATCAGGGAGTTACAATGCTCTTGTGCGAATCCACCAACGTGGAGCGCCCCGGCTATACTCCTTCCGAAAAGAAGGTTGGAAAAAGCCTTGACGGCATACTTCAGCAGTACGCCGATAAGCGTGTTATTATAGCAACTTTCTCGTCAAACGTGCACCGCGTACAGCAGATAATCAACGCCAGCGCCGCTCACGGACGCAAGGTGGCTGTAACGGGCAGAAGCATGATAAACATTGTCAAGACCGCAATTGAGCTTGATTACATGACCGTGCCGGACGGAACTCTCATTGACATAAACGAGATCAAACGCTTCCGCGACGATCAGCTTACCATCATAACCACCGGAAGCCAGGGCGAGCCTATGAGTGCTCTTTACAGAATGGCGTTTGCCGAGCATGATAAGGTACAGCTTGGTCCAAACGATCTTGTTGTGATCAGTGCAAACCCCATTCCCGGAAATGAAAAGTTCATCGGAAATATCATAAATGAGCTGTTTCGTAAGGGCGTTGGTGTACTTTACGACGCACTTGCGGACGTACATGTTTCGGGTCACGCCTGCCAGGAAGAATTAAAGCTGATGCACGCGCTGACAAAGCCGAAATATTTCATGCCTGTACATGGAGAATACCGCCATCTTATGAATCACAAGCAGCTTGCTCAGGAGATGGGAATGGCGGAAAACCATATATTCATCCCCGAGATCGGCAAGATTCTGGAAATCGACAAGGACGGGGCACGCTTCAACGGCACTGTCCCCAGCGGAAAGATACTTGTTGACGGATACGGTGTGGGCGACGTCGGAAACATAGTGCTCCGTGACCGCCGTCATCTCTCACAGGACGGTCTTATTGTGGTGGTTGCCACTGTTGACATTGATGAGAGAATGCTTTTGTCGGGACCGGATGTGGTTTCACGCGGGTTTGTATATGTGCGTGAGGCAGAGGAGCTTATGGATGAGGTGCGCACTATCGCACGGGATGCGCTCCTTGATTGCCTTGATAAGAACATTACAGATTGGGCAGAGCTTAAGCGGTGCGTAAAGGATGACCTTTCGAAATTCCTTTACCAGAAAACCAAGCGCAAGCCTATGATTCTTCCGGTTGTAATGAACGTATAAAAGAAACGGTGGGATATCCCACCGTTTCTTTTATGTCTGTATACAGAAGACCACCGGCGAATTGAAGTGAACCCAAAAGTTTAGACAAAAATCAAAATTAAATCATTTGCGAATGAGCTCGGTATTGAACTGGGCTCATTCCTTTTAATTTGAGAGAAATTCTT
>CAJGCT010000039.1 GCA_904501985.1 uncultured Clostridia bacterium | reverse complement strand
TACCGCAAATGTATCCGCCGCATGAAGGAAATGACAGACGCCCTTCCGGACGGAGCATGGGGTAAGCGGATAATGATGATCGACAACTGGAACGAATGGGACGAGGGACATTATGTGGCACCCAGCCACGAGTTCGGCTTCCGCTATCTTCAGGCGATTCGCGAGGAGCTGACCGCACGCGATAATCTGCCCGATTACCGCACACCGCAGGATATCGGACTTTCGGAGCGGCTTAACAGGTCGTGGGAGACTCCCGATATGAGCAAGGTAAGCCTTGAGCGGCTCGATAAGGAAAAAGTAAAGCGTGAAACCTTAAAAAACTATATTTGAGAGGAAACTATGAAAAAGACAAAGATAGCACTTGTTACCGTCGGACATTACATATATTTCGCACAGTTTGAGGGGCTTCGCGAGGAGCTTATGAAGAAGAGTGCCGAGTTTGCACGGTATATCGACGGCGATAAATACGAAATTTTCGACGCAGGCTATATAGACAACGCCGAAGCGGCATTCGGTGCGGTAAGGGAGCTTAAAAAGGCAGATGCGGACTTACTTTTCGTGCTGCTTTCAACCTATGTTCCGTCGGCGGTGTGTGCACCCTTTGCAAGATACCTTGATATCCCACAGGTGCTTGTGGCGATTCAGCCCCTCGATCACCTCGATTATTCACACACCACTACCTATATGCAGCTTGCCAACGACGACGTTTGCGCAATGCCCGAAATCGCGGGCGTTTACGGACGTATGGGCAAAAAAATTCCGCCCTGCATCGTGGCGGCATCCTCACAGCGTGAGCGTATAGGACGCGAGGTGGAGGGCTGGCTTGCGGCGGCAAATGCCATGGCGGCGTTCAAGTACGAAACCATCGGCTATCTCGGTCACACCTACGAGGGAATGTACGATATGCACTCGGATCCCACCGCCTTCACGGCGGCGTTCGGTGCTCATGTCAAAATGATAGAGATATGCGAGCTTGCAAGGCTTTCCGAGGCTGTTACCGAAGCGGAGATAGACGAGCAGATCGAGGAGATAAAGGGCATATTCGAGATATGCGACCCGTCAGTTGACCCGCTTACCGATTATGTGCAGCGTGAGGATCTTGTATATTCCGCACGTCAGGCGGCGGCACTTAAAACACTCGTTAAGAACAACGGACTCTGTGCTCTCGCTTACTACTACAAGAGCGAGCCGAACAATCCTTATGAGCAGCTTGCGGCAAATCTCATTATCGGAAACACGCTTCTTACCTCGTCGGGCACACCCCTCGCAGGTGAAGCCGACCTCAAGACCGCCGCATCAATGCTTATTATGAAGGCTGTGGGCGGCGGAGGCTCGTTTGCGGAGATACACCCCTTCGATGTAGGCGACGATGTGGTGCTCATCGGTCACGACGGACCTCACAATACCGCAATCGCAGAGGGAAGACCGAGACTTCGCAAGCTGAAGAAGTATCACGGCAAATCGGGCAGCGGCATCGGCGTTGAGTTTTCGCTGAAATCGGGTCCCGTGACCCTCCTCAGCATCAATACGGATGCAAACGGCAAATTCCGCATGATAGCCGCAGAGGGCGAATCTCTGCCGGGCGAGATACCCCAGACGGGCAACACCAACACGAGAGTAAGCTTCGGCGGCGACGTTTGCGGCTTCCTTGAACGCTGGTGCGAGGCGGGACCCACACATCATCTTGCCCTCGGTGTGGGTCATCATCTCGAAACGCTTCGCAAGCTTTCGAGAATCAGCGGAATTGAGCTTATCGAGGTGAAATAGGATTATGATCGAGGATAAGATAAAAAGCATCATCGTCGAGGGCGATACATACAGAGAACAGTACCGCGACGGATTAAACGCCCTTGTAAAGCGGCTTGAAGCCGAGGGAAATGCCGAGCGGGAGCGTTTCATGCCTGCGGATACATTCCCAGAAAGGCTTGAGGAGTACCGCCAAAAATACTGTGAGATGCTGGGGCTTGACAAGCTCACCTCCAACGGACTTGAAGCTCCGCGGCTTACAAGGCTTTGTGACGGTGACGGTGCGGAAATTTACCGCCTTGTTACACCGATAACACCCGAGCTTTCGCAGTACGGGCTGCTTTTCGTGCCTCACGGTGCGAAAAATGCACCGCTTGTGATCGCCCAGCACGGAGGCGGCGGAACGCCCGAGCTTTGCTCCGACCTTAACGGACCCAACAATTACAATCATATGGTAAAGCGTCTGCTTGCACGCGGTGCGGCGGCATTTGCCCCCCAGCTTCTTCTGTGGAACTGTGCAGAGGCGAAGCCCACAAGTCCGTCACACCCCATATCACATAACCGAGGCGAGGTCGACAAGAATCTGAAGCGGTTCGGGCTCAGCATCACCGCCGTGGAGATAAAGGGCATAATGAACGCCATCACTTTTCTTTCGGAGCTTGATTTTATCGACGGCGAAAGGATAGGAATGACGGGAATTTCATACGGCGGCTACTTCACCCTTCACACAATGGCGGCGGACACACGCATCAAGGCGGGATTTCCCAATGCCTGCTTCAACGACCGCAACGTG
Organism: uncultured Clostridia bacterium; assembly: GCA_904501985.1. Classification (GTDB taxonomy): domain Bacteria; phylum Bacillota; class Clostridia; order Oscillospirales; family CAG-272; genus Flemingiibacterium. The sequence continues at coordinate 14,367 of CAJGCT010000039.1, read as the reverse complement.
TATTCGTGGAATAATTGGACATATCAGAACAGCGCCAATACCTTTCACGACGCCGAGGTTGCCGCACTTTGTGCGCCACGAAAGCTTTACGTTGCCGTCGGCAAGGAGGACAGCGTTTTCGATTACAGGTCCGCGGTAAGAGAGGCAGAGAGGGTACACAAGTATTTCGAAGCCTTCGGATGCCCCGAAAACTTCGCCTTTACCGCATGGGACGGCGGTCACACTCTGCCCGACACCGACGAGGGTATTGACTTTATGTTTTCGGCATTCAAATAAATTTAAGTGCCTCAGAAAAAACAAATTCTGTAGAAAATTGAAGCCTTGAATCACGAAAGGAGCGCAATATGCAAAATCAGTATCTTGCAGAATATCAAAATGTTTGTTTCCCGCAAAATTGCCGCGGCATTATTGATGTAACCAAGCCACCCTACAGCTTGGACAATACCGGAAAAAAAGACTGTACCGCCGTTCTGTGCAAATTATTGGACGAGCTGCTTAAGCTCCAGATCGAAGCAACCGAAGCTACCATGCAGCATCTGCTTGCCATTCCCGAACCGAACGCCGTGCTCGCCTTTGAAAACTGGAAAATCAACGGTGTGGTAGACGGAATTGTTTTCCCCGAAAAAGAACCGCAGGTACCTGCGCTGTATTTCCCGAACGGCGAATACCTGGTAACAGATACGATCAGCTATTCTCTGGACAAGCTGCAAAACTACCGACCGACTCAAGCCGTACGGGGATACGAGCTCAACCGCCGCATTGTAATGATCGGTCAAAGCCGCACCGGCACTGTAATCCGCTTGCAGGATAACTGTAAAGGCTTTGAATTCGGTAACCGACGCCCTGTTATCAGCTATATGCGGGGCGAACGCTCGAACATAGCGTGGTGCAACTATTTTGAAAATATGACAATCGACATTGGCTCCGGTAACCCGGGCGCAATAGGGCTTGTGTTTTACGGAAACAATTCAGGTGCGGTACGCAATGTAACTATTCGTTCTTCCGACTCTGAACACCGCGGAGCAGTCGGAATTTCGCTGACCAAGGAGATCAATTCCGGATGCTGTGTGCGTAACGTGGAAATTGACGGATTTGATATTGGCATTGAAGTAACACCCACGCGCAATTATATGACATTTGATACAATCTCGCTTAAAAATCAGCAAAAATACGGAATTTACATCGAGCAAAGCATCGTATCGTTCCATAATCTTCATTATGTGGGCGATATGGCGGCAGTATTCGTTACAGGCGCACTTGGAAATGTTGTGATCACAGACGCAGAGCTGTTAAGCCCTAACGGCAGCTTATATCCCGCCCTTCGTATCGATATGGGGTGTGTATTCCTGCGCAACATAAAAACAAGCGGCTTCAAAAAAGCTTACAGCCTTTATTGGGGCGAAACCGCCGCACCCGACGGTTGGGTTGAGGAATTTTCCTCCCACGGAGTATACAGTCCCTTTGACGGCTCTGAAGCGAGGAGCATGAACATCCCCTGCCCTCCGTTTCCCGACCAGACGGATTTGTGGAATCAGCAGGATTGGGTGTGTGTAAATGATTTCGGTGCTGTGGGTGACGGCATCGCTGACGATACCGCTGCTGTACAGCGCGCAATGGATCACGGCGGAACAATATGGTTTCAACCGGGATACTACTTATTATCGGATACAGTAACTGTTCCGCCACAGGTACGTCATGTGCATTTTATGAACTGCGAGCTGGCGATACCCGAAAGCAGATCCACAGACGAGAATGATGCCGTATTTGCCATTGTAGGCGAAAGCGATAAACCGTTACTGATGGAAAAACTCGCCTCACGGGATATGCTATACGGTGTAATCAGGCTCTTCAGTCACGAAAGCACCCGAACAATCCACTTGCGTGACATTCACGCCCAATGCTGTCCTGTCTATGTCAATCGCATACCCGGCGGAACCGTATATATGGAAGATGTGGTCTCTACCACAGCAAACAAGAAGTATCGCCATCAGCCCGCATTCCATTTTATCGGTCAAACCGTATATGCACAAAATCTGAATCCCGAGCGCTCTATGCACGAAATAATCAACGACGGAGGTCTACTGTGGTTGATGGGCTTCAAAACAGAGGGTGACGGTCCGCTTTGTCAAACACTGAACGGCGGCTGCAGTGATATTCTGGGCGGTACGATCAGTATCGGTACAAACGGTCTGCGACCGATTATCTATAACGAAAACTCAAACGTGTCTGCCGTATTGGCGACCAACGGATACGGAACGTCCGAAATTTTCCCGGTTGCCGTAGAAGAAATACGCAACGGGGTACGTCGGGTGATATTACACAGCGAATTGCCCACACGCTTTGATCCCTTCTACCGTTTACCGTTGTATGTAGGACGTGCGGCGCAACCAAATAAAAAAGTGGGCGGCGGTTTCGGCTTTGATTTGTATTGACAATTCATTTTGTTGCAGCGTGCAAAGCGGACACACCGTTCCCGATACAGATAAGGGATTCGGTTTCATGCTTTCGGGAATGAAATTAAATTAAGTAAAGGATGGCTACACCGTACAAAAAAGATGCATGGCACCCCTATTGATAGGCCTACGGTAGGCCTATCAATAGGGGTATCCTGCTAATTATATGCCAGCGAGAACGAAAAGTGTTTCCATTTTGTTACTGGGAGAACAAGAGATTTTACAGACAGGTGCTGGTTAAAAAATTAAATACCCTACTGCATTCATCACACAATGGATCAAATCACAGCAGGGTATCCACTTATTTATTGTCAGCTATAATAGCTTTTACTCGGCAAAGAATTGCATGTGTGTCTACCATCTTATGCGAGGATGAATCATATTCCTTGCTGTATCCGGTATCATCATAGCTTGTAATATAGTCAACTTGTTGTAATCGCTTTGCTAGTTTCATATGTTCTTCGCTATATGGAATCATTACTTTATGGCGTCTACTTCTATCAGATAGTTCATGATAAGGTTTTCCAAGTATGGAAAAACACAATTCAAAATCATCGGCGTTGAGAATATCCAAATAATCGAGCATCAGCTTTTTCTTTTTGCTTAAATCAAGGACTTCCCATGTTGCATGGAATATATCCCTTGAGATTGAAAATCTTTCAGAACAGATCTGATTCGCAACTGTTTCAGTCATGAGATTCGCACCATGATGTTTGATAATGCATTCTTTAAATACCAAGTCTGTTTGTTTCGAAGCAACCAACTTTTCAAATGCTTCTTTTCCCAATGGAACAGCTGCTATTTTAGCCAAGAACGCATCTTTGTTTTCCAACACATACGTTACGCACAAATTAGGATATGATGATCATATCACTTGTTATGATATAATCATATTTTCTTTTTGAGGTTGGATTTGTATCTTTCGAGAACAAAATCTCCATTAGATCATAGTACTTTATGTAGTACACAATCTTTCCGCGAAGAATCATCCTTGTCCCCAATGAAGCTGCAAGAGATGTTTTGCCGGTTCGGCATTGACCTATGATTGTGTGAGTTGATTCTCTATCAACTCCATGCAGCCTTTGGCTGAGATATCTTCGTTAGTTTTTTCTTTATTCATCTATAATGGGAAAACCCCTAATTGGACACAAGGGTTCGAAAATAGTTAGATAATTTGTGTTTTTGTAGACGTTTTCGAGTTTTTTATTTTTGATGTCCAATTTGCGCAAAAAATCTGCACCTCAAAAGCCCTGTAATTGCTGGATAATATAACGATACCCCACTGTGTCCAACCCACAGGGGTTCGAATCGCAGCAGGGTATTCACCCCTATTGATAGGCCTACGGTAGGCCTATCAATAGGGGTATGCTACTAATGATATTACAAAAAGAGAGAAAAGTGTTTTCACTTTGTTACTGGGGAAACAAGAGATTTCACAGACAGGTGGTGGCTTATAAATTAAATACCCTACTGCATTCGTCACACAATAGATCGAATCACAATAGGGTATCCAATCATAGTTTTATCTTTTTCGACATATTTTCCACCATATGATAGGGGGCGTTAGGAGATGAATTCCAAAAACGTTCGATACTAAATTTATGTTCAAATAATTTACTAGCTAAATTAGAAGCACTAATAAGATCCCTCTTATAATCTTTTTTCGACTTGCTATTTAACAATTGATTTATGTTTTTTATATTACAACTACGAACTAATTCATCTTCCAAATTTAATACTTGGGGCACAGTAACTACTTCGGCAACTGCGGAACACTCACGGAGCTTATTTATATTACTATTTAAAATGTCAGAATTTCCTGTGTCAGTATCAAACACTAAAACAACCATCGTTGATGGTTTTAGCATCATCAACCTTGCATTTGACAATTCACTTTCAACAACATTAAATTTTTGCACCTTCCCGGCTCTAATAACCTTCAGTTCTGATTTGAGGACATTTACAATTTTCTCTTCGTCCTCTCCTTCTACATAGTATTGTACATATTTACTCTTCATTGATACCACCTATATTTTCAAAATGTCATAAATGCCATCTACAGATGGAGCCGCACAAAACAAATCATTTTCAACGGCATTCTTCAATGAATCCGTATTACGTTTTAACAATGAAGATGCATTAATGGCGCTGATAGGACTCTCATTATCGCTCATATTCTTTTTCAAGAATATAAATGAGTGTTTTGGAAGATTTAGTTCCAACACATCGGTATTATGAGTAGTAAAAAACAACTGGCTGTTGGGGCCAATGGACTCAATCATTACTGAAAGAATTGATTTTTCAATATCGCTATGAGCATATGGAAATTTCTCATCACAATAATAAAACGAGTATACATTTTGAATTAACGCAGAAACGACCTTTGCAACTTCCACTCCAGCTTTAGTTCCACTTGACAAATACTCTGTGTCAAATGTTTCGCCATCTTGCAAAATAATAGACTTATTATGAAGTCTAATTACGTATGCATTATCTATCTCTTGAGATTTTTCAACTGCTTGTATAGACGGATCCAATGCCTTTAGGATGTTTTGTAGAACATTCTGTAATTTCAAATCATCCTTTGGAAGATTAATTTTTCGATTAGTCTCTTCTGGATATTCAAACAACCAATCGAGTGCTGACACTTTTTCCAACTCTTCTAAATAACTTTCAGATGGGTAATATTCTTTATCTTCTAAGCGCTTTGAACAAGATTCATAGCTATCTTTCGCCTTTATCTGTTCCTGACGAATCTCTAGTGCTATATTCTCCAAGCTATATTTGCCATTTGTGCAAGGAGAAATATTACATGTAACGCGATAAAAAATATTATGAACCGACGCTAAATCTACAACAAACATAGCGTTTTTCTGTGGGTCGGCGATAGCACTTGTAATAAACTCATAATTTTTTCTCTCAATAAAGTTGAATATTTTCATCAAAGTACGACCCAATGTTGTTTTTCCTGATGCATTTGCGCCCATAATAATATTTACTTTTTTATACCGAAAATTGGGTCGATCCACCAAGTGTTCGTCCTTAATGCAAGAATCAACAATTTTTTTTGGATAAGTACAATTCAAATGAAAATTTCTAAACGCATAAAAATTATCAAGCTTAACATCTAAAACTACCATTGTATTCCTCATTTCCCTATATTATTTCGCACTAGGCGAAGTAATCTCCTTATATATTATAATATAAACACCTGCTCAAATCAATGGGTTTAACAAAATATTATCATTTTGTTAAATGTTAATTAACACTTATTTGAGATCAGCTTTCTATATTAGTTTTGACAAATTATCTTTACATTACTCAAAAATGTATAGGTATCTAAACGTGAACTCATATTATTATTCTTAATCTCAGATATAAATGACTATGGCATTTTCAAAAAATTATACTATCACGTCAGGTAACTTTTTCCGTGTTTTGAATAACACTTACACTCTAATCTCTCTTAACATTTGTTTAACATTTACCTGATATTATATACCTATACACATCCACAACCAGGAGAACACTCTCATGAGTTCAAAATACACACCCCAAGCCCAACAAGCAATCATAGACCGATACATAAGCGGCGGCGAGTCAATTCGCCAGATCGCGGAAGATACCGGTATATCCAAAAGCACATTATATCTTTGGCTTAAGAAGCAAACCGACGAATCCTCCGCTTCACAGCGTGAAACCTATCTTCTTCAAAAACGCGTGCAGAAGCTCACCGAAATCACAGAAATACTGAAAGTCGTTGACTGTACCGCACAAGCACCGCTCAGAGAAAAACTAAACGCTATCGAAAAACTTTACGGTCAATACAGCGTCCACGCACTTTGCGAAGCTTTGATAGTTTCCCGCGGAACGTTTTACAATCACATATTCCGAAGCAAGAAGGAAGACTCTTGGTTTGTTAAGCGAAGAGTTGAGATAAGCGAACAAATCCAAAACATCTTCGATGAATACCGTCATATTTTAGGTGCAAGGAAAATTGCAGCCATTCTCAGAGAACGCGGTTTCCGCGTCAGCGAAAAATTTGTATCCGAGTTAATGCACGAACTTGGTCTGCATAGCGTACGTAGTGGCGCAAAATCCCTGTATGAAAGACAACAGCGAAAATATGTAAACCGAACCAACCAACAATTCACTGTATCAAAACCAAATGAATTGTGGTTAAGTGATGTTACATATTTCCGCTTGGGCGAAACTTCTTTCTATATTTGCGCAGTACTTGACGTGTATTCGAGAAAAATTGTAGCGTACCGCATATCGCAAAACAACAGTACACAGCTCACAAAAGCTACCTTGAAGGACGCATACCTTTCTCGCGAACCCGGAAGCGACCTTGTTCTTCACACGGACCGTGGAAGCAATTATATCTCAAAAACATTTTGTACCGCCGTACGAGAGATGAATATCACGCAGTCGTATTCCAGAACACATACACCTCATGACAACGCAATGATCGAAACCTTCTTCTCTATTTTGAAAAGCGAGGAACTGTATCGGACAAACTACCGTTCCGTCAAAGATTTCAAAATTTCGGTCGGCAAATACATAGAAATGTATAACAATAAAAGGCCTCATTCAGCACTTGGCAACAAAACGCCAAACGCAAAAGAAGCCGCTTTTTATTCACCTATATGAAATTGGACATCAGAGTTCGAAAATCGTCAGAGTTTTTACTGTTTTATTTGCGATTTTTTAGTGTTTTCAAAATCGATGTCCAATTTATTTGCAATTCATAATATCCAAAATTATGAGATATGTAGGTTCTTTTTCGTGATGTTGTAGGAATAATTCCGAGTTATTGTGGTTCGAAATTATTCCTCCCAATCAACTTTAAATTACGGTAAAGCTCGTCAAGACTCATTCCGTCGGATGGGATAAAGGTGCGCCAATAACGAGCAGACGTCTTGATGCTGTTTACTATATTGGAGTTTTTCTCAGCTGTCGGATAGAACATTTCGAGCGTCAGATAAATCTTGTCAACTGAAGGCGGCATGTCTGCCTCGGGTGCTTTGCTGTAGCTTTCATAAAGAGCCGTGATAAGCTTTTCACCCGTAATAATACCTGCGGCATTGTTTTTATCGGAAAAGTCCTTGTGCGAGGAAGAATTGTTATCCGTCTGCTGAAGGTGGATTATTGGTGAATATCTTCCGATGCGGCGGATCCATTCCCATGTATCCGAGTCTTCCTCCTGCGAGAATAGATGCGGTGTGGTGCTCGCTATATCGAGGATGTCAGCCACAGCCTTTTGTTTTGAGATATTGCCGTTTCTTGCCGCGTCGAGAACACGATAAGCCTCGTCGCATCCGACGTACACGGTTGTCTTATTCTCGATAGCGGAGAGGATGGTCTCCTCTGTCGGCATGGGGAACTGCTTCTGACCGCACTGATGACCTGTATCAATCGTCAGATACAGCGGTGCCGCCGCGCTGACCGATTTGATCAGGTATTCAGCGTCGGTTATGCGCCAAGGATATTGGTTGGGAGTGTACATCTGTTCAAGAGAGGGAATGACACCGTTTTTCTTGCAGTGCTTTGCGACTTCTTGAAGCTGGGAAATCAGAATTCCCACATATTTCTGATACTTATCCGCGCTCTGAAGCACAGATGTGTCAAACGCATGGCAGAAAAAGCCCACTATCGCGCCGAAATTGGCGGCATTTTCTATGTGCGGATAAAGCCACTCTTTAAGAAAACGCTTGCGGCAACGCTCATCTGTATGAGTGAGTCCGAGAGTGGAATATGTTCCGTGTCCGGTATAAACGCTCGCTACACACAGACCGTGCTCGTTTGCGCATTTTTGAGTGATGCTCTGCCAATCTGTGAGATAATCCTTGCTGTGATAGAGCATATCACACTCGGTGTCAGCACTGCTTTCTACATACGAAAGACCACACTCGCTGATGATTTTCGACCAAGATTGCGGTCTTGTCCAACGTTTTGTAGCAAAGCAATTGTCAATAGCTAAATAAATCTTTGGATAATTCATAATTATGTATCTCGTAATTTATTGTGGTGAGTTTTCTTCCAGATTGTACAGTTCAACAAGCGATGTAACTCTGCTCGGATCTCCCGGCATCTTCAAAGAGCGCACATGCAAAACATCATCAAGCTTCTTTACATAATAGGGCGTAATAGTCTTAGCGTTTCCGAGAACCTTGGCGACAAATACAGATTTTGCCATTTCTTCAGCCATCTGGAGCATATCAAGTGCATCCATAACTCCCTTGCCGCTGCAGAATACCGCACCGTGATTTTCAAGAAGAAAACCGTTGGAGAGAGGAAGAAATTTTTCGATATTATCTGACAGTTCATCTGTAAGCGGTGTTTCATAAGGGACGGTGAGAATCGGACCGATCTCTATGATAGGCTCGGGAAGGAACGGCTTTGTGAGCATATCATTGTTCGCGATAGCAAATCCGGTCAGAATGGAGGGATGCGCGTGAACGACACCTTTGATATCGGCACGCTTTTGGTACATTCTGACGTGGAACGGTGTTTCACCGGTGGGAGCCAGACCCTCGGGAGCGTAGAGCGTTTTGCCGTTAAGGTCAATAACGCAGATATGCTCCGCACTTATACAGCGCTTGGGCGTTTTTGTGGGGGTGATAAGTATTTCATTCTCGGAAACTCTTATGGAAAGGTTTCCGCCGGAAGAAGTTACATATCCAAGCTCAGCACAGCGCTGGCATGCCTCAGCAAGCTCGTTTTTTTCTTCCCAAAAACTTTGTTGTGTGTACATAGTATTTTTCCCTTTCCTGCATAAAGCTCTTATTTAGCGTAGCTTTCCTATTCTTTAATAATGGGTGCATTTAAAATATTCTCCATTATTCCATACCTCCAAATAACAGCTTTCTCATATAGCGGCTGGAAGCAACTCCGTCACGTTTTGCAAGAACCTCGGTTATTTCTTCCTCGTTGATTCTTTCCGCCGCCTTTTGCAGAACATCCAGCCATTCGGCACTTTCGCTGACCGCATCCCTTCCGTCTTCTCTGTATGGGAACTGGTCGATTACCAGGTAGCCGTTATAGCCCGTTTTCTTCAGCCAATAGAAAAATTCAAGGTATTCCAGAGTGTGAACGGTGCCGACAATCATGTCGTCATCCCACAAGCGGTAGTTGTCGTTAATGTGGATATGCTTTAATCTGTCACCGTACATTTTACACATTGCAACCGCCTCTGCCGCGGTTTCGTATCCAAGAGCGGCATGACCGTAGTCAAGCGCAACACCGAGATTGGGAAGTCCGATCTTTTCCATCATCAAAAGGGTAGAGCCAACTGTGCTTAAATAAGAATGCGTGCGAGGCTCCTTGAGCTTATATTCAACGGTAATGATGATGTTTTCATTGTATTTGCAAAGCTCCTTGAGGCCGTCAGCAAAGAGCTGGCGCTCCTTAATATAGTCCGCCGCAAAAATATAGTCATAGCCGTCCTGTCCCGGCCAAAGTGTTACTATAGGACAGCCGATTTCCTCGGCAAAATCAATAACACGCTTTGCATCGGCGAGCGACTGATTGCGCACCTTTGCGTCGGTTGAAGAAAGGCTTCCCTTTTGATAAATCGGGTTGGCAAATGTGTCAACCGCAAGCGAGCCAACGTTAAGTCCAGTCTTCTTCAGCTGCGCTTTGATTTCATCCTTTTGATTCATCATATCCCAAGTCATCACAAGATCAACTGCATCCAACTTCTTAATTGAAGCAGCACGCTCAAAAAGTTCACATAGGCTGAACGGTTTTGCATATTCGGTGCAATACCGATCAAAACAACTGCCAACATTTCCCAAAAAAACAGAATACTTTAACATATATATCCCTCCAAAAATACATTTTCTATTTAAATTATAATATATTTATATGACATAATTCCATAGCAACATTTCAGTATTTTTATGTATTTAATGATATATTATTGACATTTATATCGTATCGTGCTATAATCAAAAAGGGGGAATCTTATGAAAAATATTTGTTTTTTACAGTTAAATAAACTAAAAAACTCAAAAAACAATGCGCAAAGCACCTTGGCAAGATATTTTTTAAACAATTTAGCTTCGGTTAACTCAATGACTATAGACTCTATTGCAGAGAATACGAGTACAAGCTATTCCACAGTTTGCAGATTTTTTAAGGGAATAGGTTTTTCGGGGGTTAAAGAGTTTAAAAAAACAGTTTTAAGCGAACTATACACGGCTACCGAGGAAAATAATATTTTTTCCGAAGATTTTTTGTCATTCTCGGAATTCGACTCAGTAGAAACAGTTAGCAAGCGAATTCACGATTTTACCGTTGATGTTATTCACAATGGGTATAAAGCCGTAAGCAAAGAAATCATCAAAAAAATCATTGAATATTTCAACAACGCGGAACATATCCACTTTTTTGGACTCGGTACATCGTCAGTTTCCGCGCAGTACGCATATATAAAATTTTTTCGTCTTAAAAGCGGCTGTTCGTTTAACAGTGATATAGTGGTTTCAAAAATGACAGCTTCTCTGCTGAAAGAAAATGATATTCTATTTCTCTTTTCTTCATCGGGAAGAACAAAGTCCGTAATCGAAGCAGCAAGGATCGCCAAGGAGCAGGGCGCAAAAATAATTACTGTAAGCGATTTCGGTAATTCACCGCTACACAACGTTTCGAATATAAACATCTGCACCACAATACGCGATATAAACAAGCATCTCGATTCTGATTTTCCCCTTATTCAGTCGCAAATTATTATAATTGATATTCTTCACAAATGTATCTTCTTGAAAAACAAAAACACAGCAGAGGAAAATTTTGATAAAACAGTAACCGCTGTAAAAAAAGATAAGATTATTAACGAATAAACAAAAATAGGTAACAATTATGATTAAAAAAACAATATATAAAGACAGAGAAGCAATAACTCTCGAATGCAGCAGCTTTTCAGCAGTTTTTTTACCGTCAGACGGTGCAAAAATGGCTTCGTTTAAAACCGAAGACGGCATAGAGCTTTTGGCACAGGCAAAAGGCGAAGAATATAGACGACTTTTCCTTGATTCCGACTATGTAAAAAGCGAGTGCAGTGCCTTTGACGATATGTTCCCACCATTGATCCTTGTACGATAGACGGCTATGACTACCTTGACCACGGTGAAGTTTGCCGCCGCGAGCACGCGGTACAGATAAACAGCGACAGTGTTTGCTTTACCTGCTCCCTGCCGTCGCTTAACATCACCTACAATAAGACCGTATCCATAGAAAACGATTCGCTTCTTATTAACTACGTTATCGAAAACCATAACGATTTTCGTTTTCCGTACATCTGGGCAGCACATATGATGCTGATAGGTGAAGAGGGTGCTTATGCGGTAAGCAATTTCCCGAAAGGCAGTCCCATAAAAGTTGTGAACGGCAACCCAACGGGCGATGTACATTTCCTGCCCGATATTGGCAGCAAAAATTATAAATTTTATTACACGGGTACGATGTCTCCGTTAAAGTGCGGTGTTGTTTACCCGAAAAGCAAGCTCGAAGTGAACGTTGAGTTTGATAATGATGTAATAAAATATTTTGGTGTTTGGGTAAACCCCGGAGATCTTAACAAGATGTACAATATCGCGATCGAGCCTTGCTCCGCGCCCTACGACAGCCCGATAAACGCAGAAAAAGAAAACGTTTGCTCATATCTCATGCCACAAGAGCAGGTAGAGTTTACATTAAAAATGTCGTACAAAGCATTGATCTAACAGAAAAACAATACGCCACCTGGCAAGTGAAGTCTTGCTAAGTGGCGTATTCGTATAATTTCCCACGTTACGTGAGAATGAGTGGTGGAGGCGAGGGGAATCGAACCCCTGTCCGAAAATCCATCAATACAGCTTTCTCCGGGTGCAGCCAATCTATTAAGATTCCCTACCGCGCACGCCGATTGGCAGGCCCACGCGTAGGTAGCGCTTTAGTGCATGGCAGCTTCAAGTGCGAAAAGGCTGCTCACGTTCACTGCTAAATGATGCCCAAGCGGAAGACGCAGTACTCATCCGGTGGACAGCCGCCATTTAGGCAGCAGCTAATTCAGTATTAGCGTTTAAATTTAAAGTTTGCCAATTTTAAAGAGATCAGGCGTCTCTACCCGCTTACCGTATGTCAAAATCCCCGTCGAAACCTTTACGCCCCCATAATGCCGCCATCGTAAGATGACGGTTATTTTTTAAATATATGTCACAACGTCACAAAGAGACTTGCGCTCACGCAAAGAAACCTCTGCTGCCGCTTCTCCCACAGGTACTAAAGCCACAATCCCGTATTTTTCCGGTATTTCAAGAGCATCACGACACTTGTCGGCATCAAACGCGCCGATGAAGCATCCGTTAAGACCCATATCCGCCGCAGAAAGCAGCAGATTTGCGGTAGCAAGCGCGGTGTCTTGAATAGGGAATATCTTCGCCCTCTCGCCAAACTTTGCGACAATTTGTGCTTCGTCTGTGCATACCACAAATATTACAGACGCCGTAGATACCCAAGGTGCGCAAAATTCTGTGAATTTCGCCCTTGTATCTGCATCCCGTACTACATAAAAATGCCATGACTGCATATTGCACGCACTGGGTGCTCTGGTCGCCGCTTCAAGCATTTTACCGACTTCTTCATCTGTCACTGCCCGGTCTGTGAATGCACGCACGGAACGACGCTTGTATATAAGCTCACTGAATTCCATAGTCAAACTCCTTAATAATCGTCGTGCCCACGCGATTTCATCGCGCGTTCAATATCGCGTCCTGCCTGCTTCTTTGCCTCAGTATCGCGCTTATCATACAGCTTCTTACCTTTGCAAAGACCGATTTCAAGCTTTACCCTGGAGCTTCGAAAATACATAGACAGCGGAACAAGAGTAAGTCCCTGCTGTGTTACAAGACCAAGCAGTTTGTTTATCTCCTTCTTGTGCATAAGCAGTCTGCGTATGCGCATGGGGTCTTTATTGAATATGTTTCCCTGCTCATAGGGACTTATATGCATACCCGACACAAACAGCTCGCCTTTTTCCACAAAACAGTATGAATCCTTAAGATTCACCTGTCCGCGGCGTATGCTTTTCACCTCGGTGCCAAAAAGCTCAATGCCTGCTTCGTATGTCTCCATGACGAAATAATCATGGCGTGCTTTTTTGTTGGGAGCAATAAGCTTAGTGCCGCTTTTGGTGTCAGCCATGTTATCACGTCCTTTCATAGTGGGTACATATAAGTATAACACAAAAAAATTAACAAATCAAGACATTGCCATAAAGATTATTCACACATAACCGTTCTTTATTCAGCCTTACTCTTTTCTCTGTACACCCACAACGCAATTGCGGTAGATACAAATCCAATAACATGACCGAAGAAAGCCGTTGACATAATAAGTGCATCGTAGAGCACCCATGCTCCTGCATTTATAAGCAAAAACAAACGAACCAACTGTTCTCTGCGGACAAGCGCAGAAATATTATACGATACTATCGCAATAATCGGGAGTATGCCGTACTGCTTTATAAAGTAAGTTATGAGTATCTGCACAAAGGGCATACCGCTAAGTGCAACAAAAGGGCCAAAACAGGTAGTTACCATGGCAATCGCCGCAAACACAAAGGTTTCGGCGATCGGTACAGGCTTTTCTCTTACAACATGGAATATTACAAGAAGACACTGAACAATACCGAACAAGCTGATAAGACCGGAAAACGTCTGACCAAGCAACAGGTAATTGAGACCGATAAAAAGATTGTTGAATATAGCTCCGGTCATGATCTGCCACTTTTTCTTGAACATCGGAACAAGAAAACATGAAATCATGGAGCAAACTCCAAATATCTGCGCAATTATGTATGTAGGTTCCATTTTACCACCTCAAAATATATTACTTCTTAATATTACGGCAAAACAGCCGCGTGGAAGCT
>CAJGCT010000038.1 GCA_904501985.1 uncultured Clostridia bacterium | reverse complement strand
TGATCTCACGTTCTTCGAGGGTCGGGTTGATGACGTACTTGCCGTCGCAGTAGCCGATGTGGAGACCTGCGATCGGGCCGTTCCACGGAATATCCGAAATGGAAAGTGCGATGGAAGCACCGATCATAGCGGTGATTTCAGGTGAGCAGTCGGGGTCAACGCTCATTACGGTAAGGGAGAGGTTTACGTCATTGCGAAGGTCCTTCGGGAAGAGGGGACGAACAGGACGGTCGATAACACGGGAGGTAAGGATCGCCTTTTCGGAAGGCTTGCCCTCTCTCTTAAGATAACCGCCGGGGATTCTGCCAACCGAGTACATCTTCTCCTCGAAGTCAACAGACAGAGGGAGGAAGTCGATACCGTCGCGGGGCTTTGCGGATGCGGTTGCACAGCAAAGAAGAACGGTTTCGCCGTAACGGATAAGGCAGGAGCCGTTTGCAAGACCTGCAAGCTTGCCTGTCTCAACAACGAGAGGTCTGCCGCAGAATTCGTAGTTAAACACTTTGTAGTTCTCGAACATTTTTAGTTTCTCCTTATAATTTTTTGATTTTCGGAGATATTCTCGGGTTTTGCACTTAGCGACAGGTCGGAAAGGTCACAATTTCCGACACATTGCTAAATGCAGAGCCTTGAAAATATCTCCACATAAAAGTTTACCCACCCTGCAAGGCACAGACCCTACAAGATGGTGCATTGCCGCTCCCGTCCGCTTTTGCGGACGGGAATCGGACTTTCTTTTGATTACTTTCTGAGACCGAGCTTCTCAATGATTGCTCTGTAACGAGCGATGTCCTTCTTCTGGAGGTAGCCGAGAAGATTTCTTCTCTGACCAACCATCTTAAGAAGACCTCTGTGAGAATGATGGTCCTTGGGGTTAGCCTTCAGATGCTCGTTGAGGGAGTTGATGCGGTTGGTGAGGATAGCGATCTGAACCTCAGGAGAACCGGTATCAGCCTCGGAGAGCTTGTAGTCTGCGATGATCTGCTGCTTAACTTCTTTTGCAATCATGGTATTTTCACCTTTCAATAAATAAATATTTGCATATCCCGTAAAACAAGGCGATCGGTCGGTGAGATCCGAAAACTTTGTCTCCGGTAATCATACGTTAATTATTATATCACATCTTTTTCGATTTGTAAATAGGTTTTTGAAATATTTTTTGCATGAATTTCAAAAAACTGTTGCATTATGTAATAAAATGTGGTAGAATATTATTGTGTTTTTAAGTTCACCACTATTTTAATATGAAAGAAACACCATGAAATTTCAAAAAAACACCTACATATCGGGACTTTATGACGGAATCCCCATTGCACTCGGCTATCTTTCCGTTTCATTTTCCCTCGGCATACAAGCGGCATCTTCGGGAATCCCCGTTTTGTGGATGCTGCTTATTTCCATGACCAACCTTACATCCGCAGGCGAAAAAGCGGGAATCGACATAATCCTTGCCGGCGGCTCTCTTGTTGAGATGGCAGTGACACAGCTCATGATAAATTCCCGTTACTTTTTGATGAGCCTTTCCCTCTCGCAAAAGCTGACAGAGGAGTTTAATCTTCCAAACAGGCTTGCGGCATCCATTGGTGTCACCGATGAAATATTCGCCGTGGCTTCCTCAAAAGCGCACAGCGTGTCACCGCGGTATATGTACGGACTTATAACGTTTCCCTACATAGGCTGGGCACTCGGTACATTCCTTGGAGCGGCGGCAGGAAATATTCTCCCTGAAATCGTGACAAATGCACTCGGAATCGCGCTTTACGGTATGTTTATCGCGATCGTTGTGCCGCCCACAAAGAAAAATCCGAAGCTTCTGGCGGTGGTACTGCCTGCGGTGGTGCTCTCCTGCCTTATATACTACCTGCCTGCCCTTGATTTTATCTCCGACGGCTTTGCTATCATTATAAGTACGATCACAGCGGCGATAATCGGTGCTCTGCTGTTCCCTGTTGAAACGGAGGACCCTGCCGATGAGTAATTACAGCTATCTTATCTATATTCTTGTTATGGCAGGGGTCACGTACCTTGTCAGAATGCTCCCGATGACCCTCGTTAAGGGAAAAATACGTTCAAGATTTGTACAGAGCTTCATTTACTATGTTCCCTATGCCGTGCTGGCGGCTATGACCATACCAAAGATTTTCTATTCAACGCCCGACCTGCTTCCCTCGCTCATAGGTCTGGCGGCGGCGGTAATTACCGCATTTTTCGGACGCTCGCTCCTTGTGGTGGCGATGTGTGCCTGCGCATCCGTGCTTCTTTGTGAAGTGCTGATAATGCTGATTTAAGCGACTAATTTTATAACTCACTTTACGGAGGGACTCCAAAATGTACGAGAAAGAACTTTCGGCAGTATCCCATTTTAAGCTTCCTGCGGCTCCCTATTCAGTCGAACCCATAACCTGGGGAAACATTAACCGTACCTTCACCGTATTTCTGACTAACGGCACAAAATACGTTCTTCAGAACGTCAACGTTAATGTTTTCAAAAAGCCGAATGAGCTTATGAGCAACGTTAAGGGCGTATGCGATTTTCTTAAAGAAAAAGTCACTGCGGCAGGCGGTGATCCCGACCGTGAGACTGTTACATACGCTGAAGCCGACAACGGCTCAATGCTTTATGTTGACGGCGACGGAAAATATTGGCGTATGTCAAGATTTATCGAAGCTGTTTCCTATCAGTCCATAGCACGCCCGATCCTCTTCCACAATGCCGCACAGGCATTCGGAAAATTCCAGGCACAGCTTGCGGACTATCCGGCAGACACCCTTTTCGAAACTATCCCGGATTTTCACAACACCGTAAGCCGCTTTGAAGCATTTGAGCGTGCCCTTTCCGAATGCAAGAACCCCGAAAGGCTTGAAGAATGCAAAAAAGAATGCGAATTTCTAAAATCAAGAGAATCTCTCGCACATATTGCGGTAGATGCCATCGCGTCGGGCAAAATGCCACTGCGCGTTACCCACAACGACACAAAGCTCAACAACGTGCTTCTTGACCCCATCACGGACAAGGCACTCTGCGTTATCGACCTTGATACCGTAATGCCCGGCTCGGTGCTGTACGATTTCGGTGACGCTATCCGCTTCGGTGCCTGCACTGCTGCGGAGGATGAGCCGAACACTTCAAAAATAGCACTTGACCTCGGTCTTTTTGAGCAGTTTACACGGGGATTCATCTCAGGTCTTGGCGGCGCGCTGACCGATCTTGAATACGAGCTTCTGCCTGAGGGAGCTATGATTATGACATATGAGCTGGCACTTCGCTTCCTCACAGATTATCTTGACGGCGATACATATTTTAAGCTGAACTATCCCGAACACAATATCGTGCGCACCCGTGCGCAGATAGCACTGCTTACCGATATGGAAAAGAAGCTCTACGAAATGCGCAGCATCGTAAAGCGCTGCCGCGGATAATTTTTTGCGTTAATTTGCTTTAACCACTATGCAGAAATCGCAATTCTCCCATTCTTTTATGATATAGCATCGTACGGAACTTTATAAAGCTTCCTGCGTCTATATAAATCATGTCGGGAATATCCGACAAATACGGGACGGTATAATTTTTTACCGTTCTGCAAAAAATAATACCGAATATAAAAAATGAAAGGTTAGGTAAATCCCAATGTCAAAGAAAATTTTAGCTCTTATTTTAGCTGCTGCTATGTCAGCATCCCTTCTCGCTTCCTGCGGTGGCGACAACTCCGAGGACACCACAACTGATACCGCAAACGATACAACCGTTGATACTGCTGTTGATACCGAGTCCGACACTGAGGAGTTCTTTGAGGATATGTTCCCCGCAGCTCCCGAAGTAAGCGAGGAGCTTTCCGCTCTCCATACCGCTATCAAGGAAGCTTACGGCGAGGACGGCTATGTTCCCAATATGCCTATCGACCCCGAAATGCTTGCTTCCATCTACGGAATCGATGCTGCTTGGGTTGAGGAGTATGTTGCTGAAATGCCCATGATCATGACTCACGTTGACACCCTTATCATCGTTAAGCCCACCGAGGGCAACTCCGAGAACGTAATGAACGCTCTCACCGCTTACCACGACTATCTCGTTAACGATTCCATGCAGTACCCCATGAACATTGAAAAGGTTCGTGCTTCTCAGGTATTTGAAAAGGGCGGCTATGTATTCTTCGTAATGCTGGGTATGCTTTCCGACGATGCTCTCTATGCTGAGGGTACTGAGGAAGAGATCGCGGCTGTTCAGTACAACGAGGCTATGGCTAACAACCAGAAGGCAATTGACGCCATCAACGCTTTTTTCGCTGAATAATTATAAAAAATGATACTTGGCGGCTCACCTACGTCGGCGAGCCGCCAAAATTTTCTTAAGAGGTACAAACACCATGGTATTCAGCAGTCTGCTGTTTTTGTTCAGATATCTTCCTGTGGTGCTGCTCCTGTATTTTATATTGCCAAGGCGAATGAGAAATCTGCTTTTGTTCGTTGTAAGCCTTATATTTTACGCTTGGGGTGAGCCTGTATACGTTACCATCATGCTGTTTTCAACCGTGGTGGACTATACCCACGGTCTTCTTGTGGCACGCTTTAAGGCAAACGGCAAAATGCGTGCGGCGCGTATAGTCGTGGCGTCCAGCATGATAATCAATCTTTCCCTACTCGGATTCTTCAAGTATACAGACTTCTTTTTGACAAATATCAATGCACTGCTCGGCACGGAAATACCGCTTCTTAATTTAGCACTCCCCATCGGTATTTCCTTCTACACATTCCAAACCATGTCCTATACCGTTGACGTGTACCGCGGTGATGCCCATCCGCAGAAGAATATTATCGACTTCGGCGCATATGTGGCACTGTTCCCACAGCTTATCGCAGGTCCTATCGTGCAGTACAAGACCGTGGCGGAACAGCTTAACTTCCGCCGAGAGAATTTCGATGATTTTTCCGAGGGTATCACTCGCTTTATGACGGGTCTCGGTAAAAAGGTGCTCCTTGCCAACAACGCGGGAATCATCTGGGACACAGTGCTTGCATCGGATATTTCTACGATGCCCGTGCTTACCGCATGGATAGGCATACTTGCCTACTCATTCCAGATATATTTCGATTTTTCGGGATATTCCGATATGGCGATTGGTCTTGGTCGTATGCTGGGCTTCAAATTCCTTGAAAACTTCAACTATCCCTATATGTCAAAGAGCATAACCGAGTTCTGGCGCAGATGGCATATTTCCCTTGGAAGCTGGTTTCGCGACTATGTATACATCCCCCTTGGCGGCAACAGAAACGGCTTTGCAAAGCAGATACGCAACATCTCTATAGTATGGCTTCTCACCGGCTTCTGGCACGGTGCCAATTGGAATTTCATCCTCTGGGGCGTATACTTCGGCATACTGCTTATTATCGAAAAGCTGTTCCTTTTGAATCTTTTAAAGAAGCTTCCGTCCTTCGTATCGCGCATATACACGCTGTTCCTTGTAGTCATAAGCTGGGCAATATTCGCCATTGAGGATATGTCAAAGCTTACCGCATTCCTTGGTGCAATGTTCGGCGCAGGCGGCGCACTTTTCGATGGCACTTCTCTGTACATGCTTCTCACAAACGGTATAATGCTTATTATTCTCGCCGTAGCATCAACACCGCTTCCGAAGATGCTTGCAGAAAAAACACTTGCAAAGCTCGGCGAGGAAAAATCGGGGGCACTCATTCTTAAAAATGCGGTATTTGCAGGCATTCTTATCCTTTCCACCGCATATCTTGTAGACGCATCCTATAATCCGTTCCTGTATTTCAGATTCTAAGGAGGCATGAGATGAATATGAGAAGAAACAACATAATCACCACAGTAATCTTTTGCGTCCTTATAGGTGTAATCACCGTGGCAAGCATGGTAAATCCCGTGCGCGAGTATTCGGAGACGGAAAACCGCACCCTTGCTCAGATGCCGAAATTTACTCTTGACGCCCTTTTTGACGGCTCATTCACTGCCGACTACGAGGAGTTCATCACCGACCAATTCGTGCTCCGCGACAAGTGGATAACCGTGAAGAATTACACAGAGCTTGCTCTTGGCAAAAAGGAATCGGGCGGCGTATTTTTCGCAGACGACGGCTATCTTATAGAAAAGCACGAGCCGGATGAACAGCTTATTGACACAAACATCGGCTACATTAAGAAGTTTCTTGCATACGCGAAGGACAAGTACAACACCCGTGTGCTTATAGCTCCAACGGCTTCCCTTATTTTATCTGACAAGCTTCCCTCCTTCGCTCCCGTGTGGGATCAGGGTGGACTGCTTGACCGTCTCTCACAGCTTGACGGCTTTGTTGACTGCCGCGAGATACTGAATGAATATGCACATCTTGACGACGACCGCACGCTCACTTCCTACGTGGGCGAGCGCGATCTTATCTACTACCGCACCGACCATCATTGGACCACCACAGGCGCATACTACGCCTACACGGTCCTCTGCGAGTCCCTTGGCATCACGCCCATAGAGTTGTCAGACTTTACAAGAACGGTACTGTCCGACCAGTTTTACGGCACACTTGCGGCAAAGGTAAACATCGACAGCGAGCCGGATGTACTCTACACGCTTGACACCGATCTTCCGCTGAGGGTTGACTACAACATGGGTGCAAAAGTGACGGACACTCTTTACGAGCGCAGTCACCTTGAAACAAGAAGCAAGTATTCCACATTCCTTGACGAGAATCAGCCGCTGGTTGAGATCACCACGGGCAACAAGAACGGGAAAACGCTTCTTATGATAAAGGATTCCTATGCGCACTGCATGGTTCCCATGCTTGTAAACCACTACGAGCGCGTGATACTCTTTGATCTTCGCGGTCTTACGGGCGGAGTTATCTCGAACTTTATTCCCATGTTTGAAAAAGACGGCGAAATTGACGACATTGTGATTCTTTACAACGCCGAAAACTTCACCGAGGACAAAAACCTCATCAAGCTTACGAAATAAGATTTCCTGCGTTATTTCTTGAAGATTCCGCAGAAAAAAACATAAAAATATAGAAATTCCTCTTTACAAATGCGTTTTTTTGTGATATAATGCAGGTAAAGAGGGATTTTTGTTTAGAAATTCGACCAAAAAGAGAGAAAAAAGAACAAAAAAATCAGGAGCGTGTTTATTTTATGAGGCATCAGCCCTTTGATCCGTTTGAAAGTTCGGAAGCTTACGAAAACGTGTGCGGCGATGATATGCGGCGCGTTGACGACACCAACTGCGGCAGTGAGCTTAGCGAGCGCGAGCGCATGAACAACGCCCGCGGCGGCTGTGAGATAATCGCTTACCGCTTGACACAGCGCGGTCATTATATGCCCCTTTACCATTCACACAACTACTACGAGTTCATTTTCGTTCTCAGCAGCGGACGCATTGTGTTCTCAAACACAGGCGGAAGCATTGAAAGCGACGGAAAATGCGTCTGCTTCCACAATTCCCACGTGCTTCACCGCAACAATGTTCCCGGCGACGTATACTACGACCGCGTGGTGCTTTACTGTGGGGAATCCGCCCTATCCATGATAGGCGGCGGAATGGGCAGTCTTGGCAAGTTCACAGAGGAAGGCTCGGTTGTGATACAGTTTGACGAGCACATTCTCAGGCGCATGGAATATTATCTCGGTGAGCTTATGCTTGAGGGGATTTCGCCCGACAGAAAGTGTCTGATTACCGCTCTTATCCTAACCGAGCTTAAAGAGCATTCCGATCCCCGAAACACGCGGACGCTCAGTCCCATCAGGACATACATAAAGGATGTTGCGGAATACATCGGCACGCACTACAAGGAAGATATAACTACTCCTGAGCTTGCACAGCGGTTCTTTGTGAGTGTAAACAAGCTCAACCGCGATTTCAAGCGTTACACCGGTTCGACCATAAAGCAATATCTTATTGCTCTGCGGATGAAATACGCTCAGGCGATGCTTGCCGGCGGCGAGGGTGTGAAAAAAACCGCCGAGGAATGCGGTTTTGAGAGTCTCTCTTATTTCATTCAGGCGTTCCGCCAATACACAGGTCAGACCCCAAGCGCGTTCTCAAAAAAGGCACTGGGTCAGTTCGATTATTACACTTAATACAGAGGGAAGCGGAGTGCTTCCCTTTTTTGTGTGGGAGTTACGGTCGCTTTTTGAAAAAAGCTCCGCAAAAACTTTATACAGGGAAATTATCACACCTCTAAGGCAACGCGTGTGCGCAAATCGTTTGAGCGTACTACTCGCGCCGCCTGCATGGCCCCGCACCATTCCGGCGGCTTGGATTGCGGTAATCGTTTGGGTAGTGAGGCGCGACCGCTTTGCGGCGCGCATTGTTGCACACCTGTAGGGGGGCGACGTCCTCGACGCCCCGTTTTCCGACATCCCGTAGGGCGGTGGCTTGCTGCCGCCGACTCTCCCACATTACGGCTTTGGTGTTCGCAATCGTTTGTGCGGTGGGCGCGTACGCGATGCGTCGCGCGGTACAACTGAACTTTAGGGGGCAACGTCCTTGATACTCCGTTATAGGCATCGTAAATATTAGCAAAAACTAAAAGCTTGCCCATTTCACTAATAATATTCGCAAATTTTGGTAGAGCTATTGAAGCTTTTTCACTTTTATGGTATAATAAAACTAACTAAAACTCAATTTCTTAGAGAGCTTAGTAATTCGCTTTGCAATTTTATAAGGAGATAAATACTATGAAAAAAGTTTTTTTGACAATCGTCATTTTAATCGCTTTACTCCTTTTATGCTCTTGTTCCTATAATTATTTCAAGGTAACAAGAAACAATATAGAATCAATAATGGTTGATGATGTTGAATATAAAACTATTTATCTGTATTCTTTTCGAGATGCTGACACAAACGGAGAGTTTGATTGTAAAACACGGAATCATAATATTCTTCATGATTCGTATGGCTATACCTATTCTTCTCAAAAATCATCTCCCGGCGATGCAATCAAGGTTTGGCACAACTGCTTTTTCTCCAAAAATGATTCTACTTCTAATACTATATCGTATTCATACAGCGATTTCGGCGCAACTGCTATAGTAGAGGAAATCATTGACACCTATAGAATAGAGGTTAAAGAGACTAAGGATACATATATAATTACATATTTTAAAACTTCTAATTTTGATACCGCTACCAACAAGGAAGATCTTGACGAAATAAAAAAGAACACTATCGAGGTTACAAAAAACCGCGCAACTATCAAATATGAATCAGAATAACCTTTGCGTATGTGTTTGTTGCAAAAGTCAAATTGTTTTATAGACAACCAAAAGAATGCGCCCCCACACAACCAATTACGCACACCCAAGCCGCCGGAATGGTGCGGGGCCATGCAGGCGGCGCGAACGTGGCGACCAAACGTTTCTGTATACGCGTTGCCTTAGCGGTGAGTAATTCCCTGTATAAAGTTTTTTGCACAGCTTTTTTTCAAAAAAGCGCGCGTCCCCTACGCCACCTTTCCCCCACACACAAAAACAGGAGGCTAACGCCTCCCGTTTTTTTATTCTTTTTCCGGAGCTTCAAACTCTACCATGGCACGGAATAGCGCCACGTTTGCCGCGTGGGCGGCTTCGGTCTTTTTGATCCCCTTAAACTGCGCCATGGACGAAAGTCTGCGCACGCAGATAAGCGTGTCCTCGGGAAGATCGTTGATGCCGTTAAAATACTCACCGAAATCCGTTTTTGCAAGTACCACGGAGCATTCGTCGTATGCCGATTCTGGCATCTTATCGAAAATCTCCGAGAGCGGCACAAATCCGTTTGCCGCATGGACTATCTCGTACATATAGGGTGAGAGCAGACACACCATAGCATCTCCGCCAAATATCTGCTGCTCGTACTCCTTCATTGAGGTCTGCAAAAACTGACCGTTAAGCACCGCGCCGGCTGACTCGGCCTCTTTCTGCTCCTCCGGCGACAGCATTACGATATCTTCAAGGGCGACGGACACCTTTCCGTTCCCGTCAACGTCCTCTCCGACCTCGCATATTGCCGCTTCCATATATGTGATATCCTGGAGCATGAGCACCTGCGGTCCTGCGTACATAACATAATAGTCGCTGACTTCCCTGCCCACAAACTGCACCGCGCAGATGATGAGCGTAATTATAGCAACGGCGGCAATGATAGTCTGGGCTTTGTAGTGATACCAGAAGTTTTCAAACCACTTTCCAAAATCGCCGAAATCCGCTTCACCGCGGACAGGTGTTTTTTTGTCGCTCATTTTACCACGGCTCCACGGTAGCGGAAATATCCGCTACATTCTTGATGCCGTTCTTTTCCATGTATTCCGCGATTCCGTCAATAATTTCAAGTGGCAGATAGGGATTCGGGAACATCGCCGTTCCAACACCGATTGCATCCGCACCGGCGATGAGCATTTCGATGGCATCGTTTGCGCTTGCAACACCGCCCATACCGAGTATGGGGAGGCTCACCGCATTTCTCACCTGCCAGATCATGCGAACAGCTACAGGGAACACAGCAGGACCGGAAAGACCGCCCACGTTATTATGGAGAATGGGGCGTTTTGTCTTTATGTCGATACGCATACCGAGAAGGGTGTTGATAAGCGCAAGTGCGTTTGCGCCGCCTGCCTCAGCCGCTCTCGCCATTTCGGTTATATCCGTAACATTTGGAGAAAGCTTTACAATAATCGGCTTCTTTGAATATTTCTTCACCTCGGAGGTGATTTCAAAGACCGTGTCCTTATTCGTTCCGAAAGCAACGCCGCCCTCTTTTACGTTGGGGCAGGAAATGTTCATCTCGATAAAATCAACATCGGTCTCGGACAGCTTCTCAGCCACCTTGCAGTAATCGGATATAGTTGAGCCACTTATGTTCGCGATTACCGTCGCGCCCTCTTTCTTAAGTCTCGGAAGGTCCTCGTCAATGAACACGTCAACGCCGGGATTCTGAAGTCCGATGGAGTTGAGTATGCCCGACGGAGTCTCCGCAATACGCGGAGGGGGATTTCCAAGTCTGGGGGCGAGAGTCATGCCCTTAACAGCAATTGCACCCAGCTGCTTTGCCTCATAATAGGGCGAATATTCCTCGCCGAAGCCGCAGGTGCCGCTGACGGTCACCACGGGATTTTTCAGTGTAACGCCTGCAAAATTTACAGAAAGATCTACATTTCTCATTTCCATATGATCTCCTTTGAATCAAATACCGGTCCGTCCATGCAGACGCGCTTGTATTTTTCACCGATAACGCCCGCGTTGTCCTTGAACATGGTCTTGCATACGCAGGCAAGACAAGCACCAACGCCGCATCCCATGCGCTCCTCCATTGATACCTCACAGCGAACATTCGCCGCCTCGCAGAGTCCGGCAACCGCCGCCATCATACCGCGCGGACCGCACACATAAACAACGTCGATCTCGCCGGTGGCAAGTGCTTCCTTTACAAGCTCGGTAACAAAGCCCTGTCTGCCGTTTGAGCCGTCGTCGGTGATTACCGAAACGTCGATGCCGTTCATCTTGAATTCTTCGGTATAGTTGATAAGAGATGCATTTCTGAAGCCAAAAGCCGCCAAGGCGGAGTCGCCGTCGGCTTTAACCTTCTTCCCGATGGAGAGAAGCGGATATATTCCGATGCCGCCGCCAACAAGAAGCGCACGCTCTCCCTTGTTATGGGAAAAACCGTGTCCAAGCGCGCCGAGCACGCTTATTTTCTCGCCGGGCTTGCGATTCTTCATCCATTCCGTGCCCTTGCCGCGCACCTCATAGCAGAGGCGGATGCAGTCGCCAACAGTCTCGCATACGGAGATGGGTCGGCGAAGCGTAGTTCCCTCGCCGCAAAGCACGTGGACTATCTGTCCGGGCATGGTCCATTTTGCAATCCCCGGAGCTTCGATAAGCATATCGTAAAGCTCCGCACCCTCACATATCCTGTCGTTTGTAAGGATAGTGCCGTTGTCCTTAAGTTCGTTTATCATAGGGAATTATCCTTTCATCAAAGCACAGAATTTATATCGTCGCGCATTGCGATTACCGCATCACGGGTGCAAGCCTTGAAGTTTGTTCCGTCGTCGCCTGCCTTCTGGTATGCGCACATAAGCGCACGGGAGGAGTTGACGATAGCACCGTTCTTGTTCTTATCAAATGCGCCCACAATATCATTTGCCGCGCCGCCCTGTGCACCGTAGCCGGGGATAAGGAAGAATGTATGAGGCATAGCCGCGCGAAGCTCGGTAAGCTGTGCCGGATAGGTCGCGCCAACCACCGCGCCGCAGGGAGAGTAACCGGACTCGCTGATGTAGGGTGCGCCCCACTGCTCAACCTTTGCGCCCACGGTTCTGTAAAGCGTTGTGTCGCCAATAGAAAGGTCCTGAAAATCGCCGGAGGACTTGTTGGAGGTCTTGACAAGAATAAACATGGACTTGTCGTTTTCTGCGGCGATGTCGATAAAGGGTTTGATTCCGTCAATACCGAGATAGGGATTTACGGTAACGCAGTCAACGGGAGTTGCCTTTGCAGTAGAATTAAAGAGCTTGGTCTCACCGATAAACGCCTTGGCATACGCCTCTGCGGTGTTGCCGATATCGTTGCGCTTTACGTCAAGGATGACGTAAAGACCTGCCGCCTTTGCGTATTCGATGGTACGCTCAAGAGCGATAAGACCCTCGATGCCGTACATTTCGTAGAATGCGGACTGGGGCTTTACAGCAGGCACAAGCTCTGCCGCCGCATCAATAAGTCCCTTGTTAAATTCAAATATAGCCTCTCCTGCCGCCTTAAAGGTGTCGCCGTATTCCTTCACGGCTTTTTCCTTGATGTAATTGGGCACGTAATCAAGAATGGGGTCAAGACCCATAACGGTAGGATTGTTTTTCTCGCGGATTTTCGAAATAAGCGGCTCAAATGACATGATTTTGTTTCCTTTCAGTATATGTGATGTTTATGGTTTACTTTGTTATAAATCTAAGCTTCGGCAGAGAAAACGCATCTGCCGTCAACATATGTTGATTCAATTTTAGCCCCGAATGTCATTCCGGCAAAGGGGGTGTTGGTGGATTTGCCACGAAGCGATTCCTTAGTGACGGTGTACTCGCACCCAAGGCTTACAAGGGCGAAATCCGCAGGGCATCCTGCTTCAAGTCTGCCAAGACCAAGCTTGTCAAGTCCCGTTACTGCCGCAGGATTTGCGGACATAAGCTCAATAAGCTTCGCAAAGCTTATGTGTCCCGTCTGAACAAGGTTTGTGTAGGATGCAATGAACGAGGTCTGGAGTCCGATAATACCGTTAAGTGATGTTCGCACGTCCGATTTTTCCTCGGCTGAATGGGGAGCGTGGTCGGTGGAGATACAGTCGATCGTGCCGTCAATGATGGCTTCAATCACCGCCTTAACGTCATCCTGTGTGCGAAGCGGCGGATTCATTTTGGCGTTTGCGCCGTAGTAGATAACGTCCGCATCGGTAAGGGAAAAGTAGTGTGGGCAGGTTTCAGCAGTCACGCGCACACCTCTTGCCTTGGCGCGGCGTATGCAGTCGATTGCGCCTCGCGTTGAAACGTGGCAGATGTGAAGTCTTGCGCCTGTGGCTTCGGCAACCATGATATCGCGCTCGGTGGCGATATCCTCAGCAAGATTCGGTATACCGGGAAGCCCCAGCATCCTTGAAATGCTTCCCTCGTTTATTGCGCCGCCCTTTGCAAGGGACATATCCTCGCAGTGGGACATTATGAGTAGGTCATTCTCTTTTGCTATCTTCATGGCATCATAGAGAAGCTTTACGGTCATGACCGGCTTTCCGTCATCGGAAAACGCCGCCGCACCGGCATCCCGCAGTGCCGTAAGGTCGCACAGCTCCTCGCTGGCAAGCCCCTTTGTTATTGCGGCTACAGGGAACACGCGGCAGTCCGCCTGCTCTGCCCTGTTTTTTATATAGGAAAGCGTCTCGGCACTGTCGCATACAGGCTTTGTGTTTGGCATTGCAAACACCGAGGTAACGCCGCCTGCCGCCGCACATCTTGCACCGGACATGATATCCTCTTTATACTCAAATCCCGGCTCACGCAGATGAACGTGAAGGTCAATAAGTCCGGGGATAATAAACTTTCCGCCGCCGTCAACCACCTTGTCGGCAGTGAAAGCAGCCCCTTCGGCACGCGGTACGACCGCGGCGATTTTTCCGTCCTTTATTCCAACACAGCAAAGCTCCGCACTGCCTGAGGGCATCTTGATGCGCCTTGCACCGTTTATTATAATATCAAAATGTTTGTTTTCCATAAGATTCTCCATGAAATTATTTAAGCTTCAGCCTGTATCGCCGCACCGTGCACACGCTCGTATGCGTACACATACCCCTCGCCGCGAACAGCGCGGATAAGCCTGAGCCCCAGCGGCTCGTCAAGCTTTGCGCGAAGAAACCGCACGTAAACATCCACCACATTGGTGTCCCGTGCCTTGGCATCGCGCCAAAGATTTTCAAGCAGCTCCGCACGGCTGATGGTCTCGCCCGGTCTTGCGTGAAGATAGTCAAGAAGCGCAAATTCACGGGGCGTAAGCTTTACAACATTGCCGCCGAAGCTTACAGTCATATCCTCCGGAGAGATAACAAGCTGATTCTCCTCGTATACCTTTTCGTCCTCATGCTCATATACATAAGTAACAAAATCCCGGAATTCTCTAAGGGAAAACGGCTTTCCGAGAATCAGCAGCTTTACCTGCTCCGGCATTGCGGCACTGAGCAGTCCGCAGTCAATGAATATAGCCGCTTTCAGACGCCTCAGTGGCGGAAGCTCACACATTCCCTCGGCGCAGAGAAGCTGATAGTCACGGGAGTTCTCCTCGGCTTCGGTGTGACCCATTCTAAGAAGCTCAAGCCTCAGCATACGCTCATAAAGAGGATCGGTGGCAATGACCTTGAATCTCAGTTTTTCCATATAGTAAAATTCACGCCTTTCACTATAAAATCATATACTAGAAAATCCGTTCACCTGCAATTTCGCGCTCTAAAAACGCAGGGACTTCTTCCCCCTCGTACCAAAGTGAATACGCAAGCGCAAGCTTCATATACGCACACTCGTTTGTAAGGGAGAATATGGGGGTAAATCCGTTTGCCGTAAGATCGGCAGTTGTGGAATATGTTCCGGAAGTTCCTCGCATTTCCTCGGGAAGCGGCGAGAGAAACAGATCTTTTCCGCGCTTCTTACACTCCGCCGCAAGATACAGCGCCGAGCGTTTACTGTAAGCGCCGCCGGTGACGGCACGCTCCGCACAGGCTGTAGCCGAATGATAGCTTCCGTGAAGCACCGCTTTTATATTCTCCGGCAGCTTGTAAAGCGAATAATCTATTCCAACGTACGGCTCAATTTGCATAATGCATTCAAGAAGCCTGTCAAGCTGATGGAGTATGGGATATTCCACCTGAATCCTGTACGGCACAGCCTCTTTGTAGGGCTTCATATCTGCGGAATAAAAATCCGAGGTAAAATTGCCGCACTGGCGAAGATGTGCACCGTGGTGGAGATACACGACCCCGTCCGAATTTCGGTATGGCACGTAAACTCCCGCGCCGAATCCTGAAATGGCAAGCTCCACCGCCGCACGGAAATTATCGTGTCCGTTTGCCCTCGGGTCGGTGAGCGTATAATCGCTTGAAACGAGGAAAACAGGCTTGTCCCACCATCCTGCAAGGGTAAGCGAAAGAAGGCTTGAGGTGTACGCAAGGGTATCCGTTCCGTGGGCGATTATTATCGCTCCGTACCGCTCCTTTTTCACGCCGCGAATGGCGTCAAGGAGTATATTAAGCCTTGGGAAAGTCATGTTTTCGCTCAGGATATCAAGGGGATGTATATATTCAAAATCTACGTCAAAATCGCCGTTTTGGTGAAGCTTCTCTGCGAGAAGCGACACAGTTTTTCTGCCGTTTGCGGCAAGATGTCCACTGTCGTTTACCGTTGTGCTGATAGTGCCGCCTGTCATTATAACAAGTATCTTCAATCTGCCGCCTCCGTATCTTACATATTTATTCTTTCCCGTCAAGAACCGCCTTAATAGCTTTCATGTCGGTAAGCATATCTTCTTTTTTATGAGGGTCGCGGAGCAGTGCCGACGGATGATAAACGGCACATATACGCCGTCCGTCGCGCGAAAACCACACGCCGTGCTCCTTTGTAATCTTGAAATCCGGTTTTATAAGCCGCATCGCCGATATTCTGCCAAGACAAACCATGATATCGGGGTTAATGAGCCGTATCTGCTCTTCAAGATAGCCGATACACGCATCCTCTTCCGCCGGAAGGGGATCACGGTTTTTGGGCGGACGGCATTTTAATATATTGGCTATGTAAACGTCCTCGCGGGGGATGTCCACCGCTTCAAGAAAGCGGTCAAGAAGCTTTCCTGCGGCACCCACAAAAGGAACGCCCGAAAGGTCCTCCTTCTCGCCGGGTGCTTCGCCTATAAACATAAGTCTCGCGTTTCTGCTTCCTGTTCCGAACACGCAGTTTGTACGTGTCGCGCCAAGAGCACATTTCTGACAGCTCCCACAGGCATTTTCAAGCTCTTCCCACGTCATAACACAGCCACCTTTCCTATTTCATACAAAATTCCAACATATATTATACCATAAATTTTTATTAAAAGATATAGTTTTACAAAAATATTTTTAAATATTTAAATATTTTTCCGCAAATTAGGGTAACTCACCGAAAGTGAACAACTTTTTCCCGCTTGTACCATATATTTTGGGGTTTCATTTTTCACGCTTTTAGGATATAATATTAGTACCGCTATTTTATTCGGGCGTCACCACACGCCAAGATAAGGCGAGAAAGGATACACATTATGGAGCATATACTTATAAGCCCCGGCAAGATAAAGCTGATGCTTACTCAAAACGATCTTCAAAAATATGAGCTTGACTGCGACACAATAGACAGCGAGGACCCTGCCACAAAGCAGTCGCTTCGTGAACTGCTTGCAGATGTAAAAAGCTCATCCGGGTTTGATGTGTCCGACGATAAACTGTTTATACAGCTCTACCCCTCAAAGGACGGCGGAGCGGAAATATACATAACGAAGCTTTCACTCCGCCGCAAGGCGGATAAATCAAGCGAATCATCGGTTCACATAACAAACGTATTCAGATTTGAAAATATGCGCGAGCTGCTCCTTGCCTGCACGAGGATATCCCCCCATGACAAATTCACCAAAAGAGCAAGCAGTGCATGGATGGGGGACGGCAGTTATTTTCTCATTACCGAGGAGAATATTCCGTACAGAGAATATTTAAACGGAACGCAAAACAGCTTTGATGCGGTCATCTCCGAGAACGGTATGCACATAGGAAGTGCGGCAGGTGCGGCATACGTGCGCGAGCATTGCCGCTGTTTCTGTGAGGGCGATGCCATCACCACTCTGGCGGATCTTGCGTGAGGCGCACGCGCCGTAGGGGAGGGGTCTCCCCTCCCGTCTTTCCGTGTACGGCATATATAAAATCGGGAGGCGAAACGCCTCCCCTAC
>CAJGCT010000037.1 GCA_904501985.1 uncultured Clostridia bacterium | reverse complement strand
GTTGCGGCTATTGCAATTTTGTTCGCAGTGAGACGTTTCCTGCTTAAGCGGCACGATATGGTGGAGACACCCGACGGCCTTGTTGAGGCAGATGATGAAAATAACGCGTAAAACCCAAAGCCGTCAGCGTTACGCTGACGGCTTTACCGTTTCTATCTTAGAATATCTGAAAGATTATCAAGAATCTTCTTTGCCACATCCGGCTTGTTCATAGAATAAACGTGAACATTTTTTACGCCGTTTGCGAAAAGGTCGATTATCTGATCGGTTGCATATGCGATTCCCGCCTGCTTCATAGCATCGGGGGAAGAGGCGAATTTGTCAACGAGGCTCTTGAATCGCTGAGGCATAAACGAGCCTGAGAGCTTTATTGCACGCTCTACCTGATTTGCGTTGGTGATGGGCATTATTCCCGGAATTACCGGTACAGTAATGCCTGCCTCGCGGATTTTATAAAGGAAATTGTAGAGAAGATTGTTGTCAAAAAACATCTGCGTTGTGAGGAAGGAAGCGCCGGCGTCTACTTTTTCTTTGAGATGTTTTATATCTTCCGCCTGATTTGCGCTTTCGGGATGCACCTCAGGATAGCACGCGCCGCCAATGCAGAAATCCGCACCGCTTTCCTTTATATCACGGATAAGATCCACCGCGTGGCGGTATGCCCAGCCGGAGCGGTCGGATGCTTCAAGCTCAGGTGTAAGATCGCCGCGCAGAGCCATTACGTTTTCGATGCCGGAGGCTTTCATGTCTTCAATACGGCTGCGCACCGTTTCCTTTGTGGAAGAAACGCAGGTGAGGTGTGCCAGAGTCGGCACGTTGTAGCAATGCTTGATATTTCGCGCAATATCAAGAGTATAGCGGCTTGTGCCGCCGCCTGCGCCGTATGTAACGCTCATGAATGAGGGGCGAAGCTTTGCTATTTCCTCTGTAGCTGTTTTAACACTGTCGAATGCGGTATCATTTTTCGGGGGGAATACCTCAAAAGACAGCGACAGCGAATCATTTTTAAAAAGTTCGGTGAGTTTCATCGTTATAACCGTTCCCTTATAAGAAATTACAGTAATATTCTATCATATTACCGAGAAAAAATCAATAGCTAACAAAAAAGAGTCCGATTTTTTCGGACTCTTTTATGCTTTTTGGGAAATTTGCCTGATTACGTCGCAATACCTGCGTACTGATTCTTGTAGAGCCTGTAGTATGCGCCTTCCTTTTTAAGAAGCTCCTCGTGACTGCCTACTTCCGCCACAACTCCGCCGTCAAGCACCACTATCTTGTCCGCATCACGGATAGTCGAAAGTCGGTGAGCGATGATAAGGGAAGTGCGGTTTTTCATCAGTGCCACCATTGCCGATTGAATGTGCATTTCCGTTCTTGTGTCGACGCTTGATGTTGCCTCGTCAAGAATGAGAATTTTGGGATCGGCAAGCACCGCGCGTGCAATTGAGAGAAGCTGTCTTTGTCCCTGGGACAGGTCGCTTCCGGACTCGGAAAGAACCGTTTCGTATCCGTCCGGCAGACGTTCAATAAACACGTCCGCGTGTGCCGTAGCGGCGGCGCGCCGAAGCTCCTCCTCAGTGGCATCAAGCTTGCCGTAGCGTATGTTGGCGGCAATAGTGTCGGAGAAGAGCACTGTGTCCTGAAGCACGATTGCGATAGCCCGGCGAAGGGTATTTTTCGGGATGTCGTTAATGTTGATTCCGTCTATTGTAATAGCTCCGCTGTCAATATCATAGAACCGTGTCAGCAGATTTACTACCGTGGTTTTACCTGAGCCTGTTGCACCCACGATTGCGATTTTCTGACCGCGCTCCACTTTAAGATTGAAGCCTTTAAGCACAGGCTCGCCTTCCTTGTAAGAGAAGTACATATCCTTGAAGTTTATGTCACCTCGAATGTCATCTACTGAAATCGGATGCTTACCGTTGTCCGGCTCAGAGGGAGACTCCATTATTTCAAACACACGCTCCGCACCTGCTATTGCGGTGAGTATCTGAGCATATTGATTGGCGATTTCGTTTATGGGGCGTGTGAACTGCTTTGAATACTGAAGCACCGCCTGTATTGCCGGGATGCCGATAGGAGCGAATCCCAGCACGCTGTAAAGGGACAGATAACCGCCCACTGCGGCAACGATAAGATATCCGAGATTGCCGATCATGTTCATGCAGGGACCCATTACGCCGCCCCAGATGTTGGCTTTTATGCCCACCTTACGGTATTTTTCGGCAATTTTTGAAAACTCCTCAACCGAGGATGCTTCCTTGCCGTATGCCATTACCGTTTTATATCCGGTTACGGCTTCTTCAATATGACCGTTGAGCTGACCGAGCAGCTTTTGCTGTTCCACGAAGTATTTGCGCATAAATTTTGAAAGATTTGTGGATACAAGCACAGTCAGAGGAATGGTTATCATAGCCACTACCGTGAGAACAGGGCTGTAGTACAGCATCATTACAAAAGAGCCTATAAGGGTGATTACTGCGGAGAAAAGGGAAGCTATAGACTGCGAAACGGAGTTTGATATGTTCTCAACGTCGTTTGTCATACGGCTCATGATATCTCCGTGTCGGTGCGTGTCGGTATAGCGTATGGGGAGATATGATATTTTTGCAAAGAGGTCGTTTCTCATTGTGCATACGGTGTTCTGCGACAGCTTTGCGGCGGCAATACCCTGAAGGTATGTAAGAAGCGAGGATACTGCGTATACCACCGCCATAATGGCAACAACAACAAAAAGACGCTGGAAATCAACGTGGACTCCCTCGGAGTCGATAGTTATAGCGCGTATAGCCTCCGCCTGGAGCGCCGGACCGGCAAGGGTAAGTGCCGCAACAAGTGTAACTATAACGAGAAGCGCAATAAGCAGGTATCTGTTCTTTCCGATATACCGGAACAGCTTTCCAATGGTTGCTTTCATATGCTTCGGCTTTTCCCTGACCATAGGTCCGCCGGGGCCGCCGCGTCTTGGTCCCATTTGTACCATGGGACGGTCCTGTGTTCTGTTCTCCGCCATTATCTCTCACCTCCGTCCGTGCTGCTTTTCATCTGAGATGCATAAATATCCTGATAGGTTTCGCTTGTTTTCATAAGCTCATCGTGGGGTGCAAAGGCTGTGACGGTTCCGTTTTCTATAACGGCTATACGGTCGCAGTTCTTGATACTTGCAATACGCTGTGCGATCATAATTACCGTTGTACCGCTTGTGTGCTCACGCAGTGCCGCATGGAGCTTTGCTTCGGTGGAGAGGTCAAGTGCCGATGTGGAGTCGTCGAAAATGAGCACCTCGGGGCGGCGGATTATTGCACGTGCGATAGCTATACGCTGTTTCTGACCGCCCGAGAGGGAAGCTCCTTTTTCGGCAATCATGGTGTTGTAGCCATCATTGAATCCCTTTATGAAATCGTCCGCCTGAGCTATCTTTGCCGCAAGCTCTACCTCCTCGTCGGAGGCGTCGGGACGTCCCCATCTGATATTGTCGGCAACAGTACCCGAAAACAGCTCGGTCTTTTGCAGAACAAAGGCTATCTTGCCTCTGAGAGTTTGAAGATCATAGTCTTTTACGTTTACTCCGTCAATAAGCACCTCGCCCTCGTCTGCGTCATAGAATCGCGGAATAAGATTTACAAGCGAGGATTTTCCCGAGCCTGTAGCACCGATTATTGCCACATTTTCTCCCGGCTTTATGTCAAGTGTAACGTCCTCAAGAACACGTCTGCCTACAGTGCCGGGGTAACGGAAGCAAACGTTTTTGAATGTAACCGCACCGTCAGTGCCGCAGTCCTCGGTGTGTGCACCGCTTTTGATTATGGGGTTTCTGTCAAGCACCTCTACGATTCGCTTAGCACTTGCGGCGGCGCGGGTCATAGTCTGGAACATCATCGATACCATCATCATTGACATAAGTATCTGGGTTATGTATGTGATCGCCGCCATAACGTCGCCTACCTGAATACCGCCGACGACGCCGATGGAAGCCTCCACCTCTTTACCGCCGATAAGCAGTATTGCGATAACCGAGCCGTTCATTATGATCATCAAAATAGGGCTGAGTGCCGCCATAAGACGCTGCACGGTCAGATTTACGTCGCGAAGTTTGGTGTTGGCGTCGTTGAAGCGACCGATCTCGTGCTGTTCCTTTACATAAGCTTTTACAACTCGCGCACCGGAAACGTTTTCCTGTACAACGGAGTTTACTTTGTCAAGCTTGTCCTGCACCACTGCATACAGCGGACTTGCTTTTTTAAGCATAGCGAAGATAAGTATAAGCTGTATGGGGAGCGCAATGGCAAGTACCACGCCGAACTTGGGGCTTATGGTTATTGCCATTATAATTCCGCCGATAAACTGCATCGGCGCGCGCACGAACATACGGATAAGCATGGATATAAACATCTGCACCGAGTTTATATCGTTGGTAAGGCGTGTTACAAGTGAGCCTGTTGTGAATTTGTCGGTTTGCTCCAAAGACAGGCTCATTACCTTCCTAAAAACGTCGTTTCTAAGATCGTTTCCGAATCTCTGGGCGGCGTTGCTGGCAAAAGCGGCAGAGAGTATACCGAAAAGTCCGCCTATGGCAACGAGTCCCAGCATGGTAAGACCTGTTGAGATGATAAGCTCAAGATTCTGACCGATTACGCCCTCGTCCACAATTTTTGACATCAGCTTTGGCTGCATAAGGTCAATTGCTACCTCGCCGATCATTGTAAGCGGCGCAAGCAGGGCAAAAAACCAATAGGGCCTTAAATATTTTGCAAGTTTCATTTTTAGTCCTTTCTATAGTAAGTAAAACATTTTCAGCGATCGGATAGTAGGTTGTCAATCACTCTGTTTAAAAGATTCTGAAGCGTATTTATTTCATCCTCGCTCATGCCCGACAGTGCCGCAGCATCTCCGTCAGCGTGCATTTCTCTTATTTTGCTGTCTACGTTTTTTCCCTTATTTGTAAGATATACCAATGTTTCGCGCAGATCATCTTCATTGGACTTCCTTAAAACATAGCCGTCCCGTTCCATTTTTTGAAGAGTAACGCTTACGGACGGTGGCTTCAGATGAGTTGCCTTTACAAGATCGAGCTGTGTTACACCTGATTTCATCCGTGAAAGGTGAAAAATCAAAGTTCGGTAGCTGCAGGGAAGTCCGTCAAGCTCGGAACATCGTCTCATTCGGTCCTGATACAGCTTCGCCGCATCGTGAATGCGCATAACGGCGTTATAGCTTGAATCAAGCCGCCGTTTTGGCAGTGCGTCTATAAATTCCTGCGGCAGAGGTTTATTTTGCATAGGTGTCCTCCGTATTATAATTAGTTAGGTAACTAACAAATATTATACACCAAATCTGCGAAAATGTCAATATGTGACATTGAGTAATAAAAAACCTCCCCGTGCGCCGCACAGAGGGAGGTTCTGTATGCCAAATTTAAAAATCAATTCTTAAGCGAATGGATGGGAGCCGGGATACGTCCTCCGCGTGAGATAAACTCAGCAGGAGAATTTTCATTAAGCTTTATAACCGGCGCATATCCGAGAAGTCCGCCGAAGTTGACGATCTCGCCTTCCTTCTTTCCGTATGCGGGGATAACACGCACTGCGGTGGTCTTGGTGTTGGCAACACCGATGGAAATCTCGTCGGCGATGATGCCGCATATAACCTCTGCAGGCGTGTCGCCGGGAATAACGATCATATCAAGACCTACTGAGCATACAGCGGTCATAGCTTCAAGCTTCTCAATGGACAGTGCCCCGCAGGAAACTGCGTCTATCATGCCGGCATCCTCAGACACGGGAATGAATGCGCCCGAAAGTCCACCAACATGAGAGGATGCCATAACGCCGCCCTTTTTAACCGCGTCGTTGAGCAGTGCCAAAGCGGCTGTTGTGCCGTGTGCGCCACAACGCTCAAGTCCCATATTTTCGAGTATGTGCGCTACAGAGTCGCCGATAGCAGGGGTGGGCGCGAGCGAGAGGTCTACAATGCCGAAAGGCACGCCAAGCCTGCGAGATGCCTCAAACGCAACAAGCTGACCTACACGGGTTATCTTGAATGCGGTCTTTTTGATGATGTCCGCAAGCTCCGAGAAGTTGCAGTGTCCGGCACGCTTTATGGCAGATGCCACAACGCCGGGACCGGATACGCCGACGCTCACTACCGCCTCACCTTCGCCAACCCCGTGGAATGCACCTGCCATAAAGGGGTTATCCTCAGGCACATTGGCGAATACCACGAATTTTGCGCATCCGATGGACTCCTTATCGCGCGTGAGATATGCGGCTTCTTTTATGATGTCGCCCATTTTTGCAACCGCATCCATGTTGATGCCTGCCTTAGTGGTAGCCACATTGACAGAGGAGCATACGAAATCGGTTTCAGCAAGTGCTTGGGGGATGATGGAGAGAAATGCTTCATCTTTTTTTGTCATGCCCTTATGTACAAGTGCTCCGAATCCGCCTATGAAGTTGATGCCAAGGGTCTTTGCAGCGCGGTCAAGTGCTTTTGCGGCTTTTAGGTATCCCTCAGGTGAGAAATTTCCTCCGCAGAGGGAAATGGGAGTCACGGCAACACGCTTGTTTATTATCGGAATGCCGTATTCCTTTTCAATGTTTTCGCCTGTGATAACAAGCTTTTCTGCGGTTTTTGTGATTTTGTCATATATTTTGTCCGCGAAGCGATCTGCATCCTCAGAGGCGCAGTCAAGCAGAGAAATACCCATAGTAATAGTACGTATGTCAAGGTTTTCCTCGCGGATCATGCTTATTGTTTCAAGTATATCTGCTGTATTTAGCATTGTTATGCCCAATCCTTTCTAAACAAGTCTGAAAACGGTCTGTTTTTCAGACTTGTTACCTTTCCTTGTCAAATGGTGTGCATTGCACTGAAAATATCTTCGTGCATCGCCTGAATAACGAGACCGGATTTTTTTCCAAGCTCTGCGAGTATGTCTACGAAATTTGCAAAGGGGATATTTAATTTATCAATATCAACAAGCATTATCATTGCGAAATAGTCGGAGAGAACGCTCTGCGAGATGTCAACAATATTTGCACAGTGCTCTGAGCAGGTATTTGCCACCTTTGCGATGATACCTACAGCATCTTTTCCCGTAACAGTTATAACAGCTTTCATTTTTTAGTTGTCCTTTCAGAAAAAATTATTACCGCATACATTATACACTATATTTGCGAATTTTGCAAGATGCTGTAAAGATAAAAATCTGATAAATCCATAATAATTACCGAAATTTGCTCAAAAAAATAACTGGCAGAGGAATTGATGTTTGTTTTTAGCTTTAAAATGTATTTTTTTGGATTTTCCACACGGTTTTTTTAGATTTTCCATACGATTCTATTGCATTTTTGAATGATTCGTGGTATAATATGTGAAGAGTGACATAATAAGTCTGCATAAATATTTATTTCACTGAATCGTTTTAGAAAAAAGGAGGAATAGAATTGAAATGTATCATTAACGGCAAAATCCTTTTAAAGGATAGAATTGCCTGTGATATGGCGATTTTTTTTGATGAAAAAATCGAAAAGATCGTACCGCAGAACGGTATTGACGTTTCCGGATGCGAAGTGATCGACGCCGGTGGAAAATATGTAGCCCCCGGTCTTGTGGATATGCATATCCACGGTTATCTGGGTGCCGATGTGTCTGACGGTGATTTAGGCGGTCTCAGACTTATGGCAGAGGGCATTATTAAAAACGGTGTTACCGCATGGTGTCCCACAACAATGACTGTTTCAAAAACGGAGATTGAATCGGCGTTTGATACAGTGAGAGAGCTTAAAAACAGCGGTGCGTACTACGGCGCGAGGATTCTCGGTGCAAACAGCGAAGGTCCTTTTATAAATGCCGCCAAGAAGGGTGCGCAGGCGGAGGAGCATATTTTAAGACCCGATGCTGATTTTATAAAGAAGCATTCTGATATTATCAAGCTGTTTACCGTTGCTCCCGAGGTTGACGGTGCTATCGAATGTATTGAAACGGTCAGCAAGGATACCGATGTGCTTGTTTCCATGGGTCACACCAATGCAGCATTTGAGGAAGCTAATATCGGTATTGGCAAGGGTGTGCGCCATACAACTCATCTCTTTAACGCCATGACTGTTCTTTCCCACAGAGCACCCGGCGTTGTAGGTGCCGCACTGTCAAGCGATAAGGTAAGCTGTGAGCTTATTGCAGATACGTTCCATGTAGACAAGGGACTTTTCGGACTTGTGGCAAAAATAAAGGGTGACAAGCTTTGTCTTATTACCGACTGCATAAGAGCAGGCGGTATGCCTGACGGCGACTATACCCTTGGCGGACAGCCTGTACATAAGGAGGGCATTAAATGCTTGATGCCTGACGGAACTATTGCGGGAAGCGTTCTTAAGCTTAACGAAGCTGTTTTCAATCTCTACGAAAATTCGGAGCTTGAGCTGTTTGAAGCGGTAAATTGCGCATCCCTGAATCCGGCTATGGCACTTTCAGAGGACAGCGAAATCGGCTCGCTTGAGGTAGGAAAACGTGCCGATATAATAATTGCTGACGACAGATTCAATATTGATTTAACAATTCTTGCAGGCGAAATAAGATACAAAGGAGAATAATTATGATTTTAGCTAAACTTGAGCCGGAATTTATGCCGATGGTTAAGGTCGTTAGCGACTTTAAGGCGGCTGTGGCGGCGGCACCGTCACAAAAAGTATGCATTTGTGTTGAGAGAAACGGCGGACTTATGGCCGTTTATAAGCTTGATATTTTCAAGGAAAACACAGGACACGACCAAGAAAATTACGAAATAGCCGAAAGACTTCTTAAAACTCTTCTCTGGGCTAAGGGCGGATATAAGGTTTATATTGCAGGCTCAAAGTACATATATGAGCGAATTGCTGACGATTACAGAGTTGGCGGCGCAAGAGAGTTTGATTTCAATTTCATGGCGCGCGTTTACGAGAAGCCCTTTGAGGTCGTATATGTTGAGAATGTTGCCGATGCTCCAAAGGAAAACGATGTTTCATCTCCCGTGGGCAGACATCTTGACGGATGCCGTATAGGATTTGACGCAGGAGGAAGCGACCGCAAGGTTTCCGCTGTTGTCAACGGTGAGACTGTATATTCCGAGGAGGTTGTATGGTTCCCGAAGCTTGAAAGCGACCCCAAGTACCATTATGACGGTATTTTAAGCGCAATGAAAACTGCCGCTTCACATATGCCGAGAGTTGATGCTATCGGTGTTTCCTCTGCCGGTGTTTATATTGACAACAGAATAATGGTGGCGTCCCTCTTTTTGAAGGTGTCCGATGAGGACTTTGAAAAGCACGTGAAGAATATGTACATCGACGTTGCAAAGGAAATCGGTGATGTTCCGGTTGAGGTGGCAAATGACGGTGACGTTACGGCACTTGCCGGTGCTATGAGCCTCGGTGACAACAATGTGCTCGGTATTGCCATGGGAACAAGTGAAGCCGGCGGATACGTTGACGGTGACGGCAATATTACAGGCTGGCTCAATGAGCTTGCTTTTGTTCCTGTTGATTTCAACAAGGGAGCTATGGTTGACGAGTGGAGCGGCGACTACGGATGCGGAGTTAAGTATTTCTCCCAGGATGCGGTTATAAAGCTTGCACCGAAAGCAGGTATCGAGCTTGACGAGTCGCTTTCTCCTGCGGAAAAACTGAAAGTCGTTCAGGGACTTATGGAGAAGGATGACAGCCGTGCGGCGGATATTTACGAAACTATGGGTACATATTTCGGCTATACCATTGCTTACTATTCGCTGTTCTATGATATAAAGCACGTGCTTATCATGGGCAGAGTTACAAGCGGTAAGGGCGGAACCATACTTCTCTCCAAAGCCAACGAAGTGCTTAAAGAGGAATTCCCGGAGCTGTTTGCAAAGCTTAAGCTTCACATTCCGGATG
The DNA here is from genome assembly GCA_904501985.1 of uncultured Clostridia bacterium. Taxonomy (GTDB): domain Bacteria; phylum Bacillota; class Clostridia; order Oscillospirales; family CAG-272; genus Flemingiibacterium. Next base: position 8,446 of record CAJGCT010000037.1, on the reverse strand, counting down.
AAAAATCCAGACGTGTGGGTCAGTCCGTAGCTGCCGCAAGTCTTCCTAAAATAGGATAAAAATGAGCGATTACAAAAATTTCTGCGAATATTCGGTGTGTCCTGCCAAAACGGGAAAGCTTATACTTGCAAGGGTGCTTCTTATGATATTTTATGTTGCGTTTACTCTTGTGTATCTTTGGGTATTTGCGCTTAATTTCAGAGCATTTGCCATTGCTATGCTGCTTCCGTTTATTATGTATGCCATAATAAAGCTTACATGGCGTCTTACGGTTGTGGAGTATGACTTCGCAATTGAAGCAGGTGAGCTTACAGTTGCAAAGATATACGCCGGCAGTGCAAGGCGAGTTAAGGCTCGTGCTTATATTCCGGATATGACGCTTATCGCTCCGAAAAACAAAGACAGCCAGCGTGTGCTTTCGGCGTCGGATATAGTCTCGGTGAAGGATTTTTCCGCACACGAGGACAGTGAAACTGCCTTTGTATGCGTATATCCCGACCGTGCCGGCAAAAAACTGGCACTTATCATTGAGACAAACGAAGAGATGCGGCGAATCCTTCATCTCTGCAATCCATCGGCTTTTGTTCGTACACACTGATAAATACGAATAGTTTACCGCCTTCGGTAATATAATGTTGTATACATTATACTATCGGAGGCGGTAATGCGTTACAGTACTATTGTTCTTGTGCTGTCACTTTTATTTGCGGTTGCTTCCTGTGCCGCGGAGGATACCCGTGACAGGCTTGCATATCAGGAGTGTGAGCTTCATATCGAAGCTGTATTTTCAGTTGACGGTGAAGAAGTTCCGGCGACGCTCACACTTAAAGCTCCCGAATATGATGAGTCGGGGCGTATGCTTGCGCGTGATGCCATGCTTACATTCGGTGAGGGAAGCATAATATCAGGAGTAGGCTTTGAATTTTCGGGGGGATGCGCTTATGTTTCATCGGGAGACATGAAAATTCCCATCGAAAATGAGGATATGGTAAAAGGAATCTCGGATATGATTTCGCTTTTCTGCATATCAAAGGAATTTTATTATTCATCCGAGCAGGTAACCGAGGGCGGCATTGACTGCGAGCGTTTGGTTTACATAAACGGTGACGACAAAGTTGAGGTGACTGTAGACCTGTCGTGTATGCTTCCCACAAGCATATTGGCGAATGTCGGCGGCAGGGAAATTTCTGCCAAAATAAAGATGATAAAGGCTGTTTAACGGCGTTTTGCTGAAAATAAAAGGTCTGCCGCGGTGACACTGTAGATACAGTGTGCCGCGGCAGATTTATTCTGTTCGATTATTTTACCTTGATAACGGATTCATCCCATACTGCGGGAACTTCATATCCAAGAAGATTTACCATTGTTGCGGCTACATTTGAGAGACCGAATTTGCCCTCGTCAGCCTTGATTTCATATTTGTCAGCGGAGTAGTTGTCGTAAATATAGCAGGGAACGGGATTTAAGGTATGGCTTGTCTTTGCCTTGAAGGAGCCGTCCTTGTTTGCCTTGGGAACACCGGTCTTCTTGTCAAGCTCATACATTTCATCGGCGTTTCCGTGGTCTGCGGTGATGAGTGCCGCGCCGCGGAGCTTATCTACAACTGCAAGAATGCGTGCAAGCTGGAGGTCAAGTGCCTCAACGGATATCTGTGTTGCAAGGAATGAGCCGGTGTGACCAACCATGTCGCCGTTAGGGAAGTTTACGCGAAGATACTTGTATTTTCCGGATTCAAGGCATTCGATAAGCTTGTCGGTGATCTCTGCGCACTTCATCCAGGGTCTCTGCTCAAAGGGAACAACGTCAGAGGGAATCTCAATATAGGTTTCAAGCTCCTCGCTGAACTTTCCGGATTTGTTTCCGTTCCAGAAGTAGGTTACGTGACCGTATTTCTGAGTTTCGGAGATAGCAAGCTGAGAAACGCCTGTGCCTGCAAGATATTCGCCCATGGTCTCGGTGATTTCGGGAGGAGATACCAGATATTTCTTCGGGATGTGGAGGTCTCCGTCATATTCAAGCATACCTGCGTATACTACCTTGGGGTATCTTACGCGGTCGAACTTGCCGAGGTTTTCATCGTCAAACGCCTTTGAAATTTCGATAGAACGGTCTCCGCGGAAGTTATAAAAGATAACGCTGTCGCCGTCGTTTACAGTACCAACGGGCTTGCCGCCCTCGGCGATAACGAAAGGAGGAAGGTCCTGGTCGATGACCTTTAATTCCTCGCGGTAGGTCTTTACGGCTTCAGCGGCTGTGGCAAACTGTCTGCCCTCGCCAAGAACATGAGTCTTCCAGCCAAGCTCTACCATTGCCCAGTTTGCCTCATAGCGGTCCATTGTTATCTGCATACGTCCGCCGCCGGATGCGATCTTGATGTCGTAGGATGCATCACGAAGCTCCGCAATGAATGCCTCAAAGGGATCAATATATTCAAGTGCGGATGTCTCGCCAACGTCACGGCCGTCAATAAGAATGTGAATGCGTACCTTGTTAACGCCTTCCTTCTTCGCCTGCACCAACATTGCCTTCAGGTGGTCAATGTGGGAGTGAACGTTACCGTCGGAGAACAGACCGAGGAAGTGAAGGGTTGATGCATTTGCCTTAACGTTTCCGATAAGCTCCTGCCATGTGGCGGAAGCGAACATTTTTCCGGATTCGATAGACTGAGATACAAGCTTTGCGCCCTGTGCGAATACCTGACCTGCGCCAAGTGCGTTGTGACCTACCTCGGAGTTACCCATATCGTCGTCTGAGGGAAGTCCTACGGCGGTGCCGTGAGCTTTCAGGTTAACATGGGGATATTTTGCCGCAAGCATATCGAGTGTGGGTGTGTACGCCGCATTTACCGCGTTTGCCGCGTTTGCGGGTGCTACACCGATACCGTCCATTACGATGGTAACCACAGGACCCTCAATGCCTGCGAAGCTGTTAAGTTTTGTGAGTTTTTTATCCATTGATTTTGCCTCCATATTGTAGAAATAAATAATCATTCACCGTATATTATACACCCTAATTATGAATAAACAGTGTCGGTTTGGATTTTTTTTGAAATAATGTGGATTTTTTCGTAAACTATAAAACAAACTAATAGCCTGAACGATTTTATGGTGAAATTTTGGGGTATAAATCAAGGCTGAGTTCTAAACTGTTCAAAACTCGTAATAAAATTTATATAAATATATTGACAATTTATATTTTGCGTGATACAATATAAATGTAATCATAACGAGAAAGGCAGATGAATATGAAAAAAACGCTGTACAGTCTGATGCTGTCCGATGATGTTGTTCGCGAAATAGACATCCTTGCACACAGAATGGGTACAAACCGTTCAAATCTTGTTAACCGCATTCTTGCGGAGCACGTTTCGCTGACCACGCCGGAACAGCAGATAAATGATATTTTTACCGCGCTTGGTGAGCTTATTTCGCCATACCGTGAGCTTGTTCCGTTTTTTGAACCCAATACGCCAACTATGTCATTTAAATCCTGCCTTGAATATAAATACCGTCCTACGGTACGATATGAGGTGGAGCTTTACACAGTGCCGCAAAAGAATGCGGCAGGCACGCTTTCTGTCATATTCCGCACGCAGTCGGCGGCGCTTATCGAAGCAATGACGGGATTTTTCAGACTTTGGAAAAATATTGAGGATGCATATCTCGCTCCCGTTTCAGGGGCACGGGAGTATTCGCTTTACGACGGAAAATTTGTAAGAACCATAGCTCCTGCCGATAACATTTCATCAAGAGCCGCCGCGGAGGGCATATCCGAGTATGTGAAGCTGTTTGATGTGCTTATGAAGCGGTACATCAGCGGGAATATTAACGCCGAGGGCGTGGCACTTATATACGCCGAAAACGTAGCGCGCGGCAGTATAACCGTTTAAGGAGGAAGAGAATTGATGGCACAAAAATTCACACAAAAGTCTATTGACACCATAAATACTGCGTCAAGCATGGCAAAGGAAGCAGGGAATCAGGCGATAACGCCGGAGCATATACTGTATGCCCTTATTTATCAGGAGGGTGGACTTATCCGCTCACTGCTCACGAAAATGGGCACTGACTGCGACGGTATTCTCTCGGAGCTTGACACGCTCATTTCAAAGCTTCCAAAGGTTTCCGGAGGTGAGCTGTATCCCTCACGGGAGACCTCAAATGTTCTGCAATATGCCGAAAAGGCGGCAAAGGAGCAGAGGGACGAATATATTTCCGTTGAGCATATTATGCTTGGAATTTTTTCCGAGGGCGGAAAAAATATAAAAAATCTTCTCTTGGACCACGGTATTACAAGGGACAGATTCGAAAAAGAGCTTGCAGGGGTGAAATCTGCGCGTATCACAAGCGATAATCCGGAGGATACCTACGATGTTCTGAAAAAATACGGCACGGACCTTGTGGAGCGCGCAAGAGATCAAAAGCTTGACCCTGTTATCGGACGCGACATGGAAATTCGAAGCGTGATTCGTATTCTTTCAAGAAAAACGAAGAATAATCCCGTGCTTATAGGTGAGCCGGGAGTTGGTAAGACCGCCATTGCAGAGGGGCTTGCCCAGCGTATTGTGCGCGGTGACGTGCCGGACGGCCTTAGGGACAAGACTATATTTTCTCTCGATATGGGAGCACTTATTGCCGGTGCGAAGTACCGCGGTGAATTTGAGGAGCGTCTTAAGGCTGTGCTCAATGAGGTGAAAAACTCGGAGGGCAGAATAATCCTGTTTATTGACGAGCTTCATACCATTGTAGGTGCCGGCAAGGGCGAAGGCTCTATGGATGCAGGAAATCTTTTAAAACCCATGCTGGCAAGGGGAGAGCTACACTGTATCGGTGCCACCACTCTTGACGAATACAGAAAGTATATCGAAAAGGACGCGGCACTTGAACGACGCTTTCAGCCGGTGCTTGTGGATGAGCCGACGGTAGAGGACACCATATCCATTCTTCGCGGACTTAAGGAGAGGTATGAGATATTCCACGGTGTACGTATTCACGACAATGCGATCGTTGCGGCATCCACACTGTCTCACCGATATATTACCGACCGTTTTCTTCCCGATAAGGCAATAGACCTTGTGGACGAAGCCTGCGCAATGATACGCACGGAGATGGATTCCATGCCAAGCGAGATGGACGATATCCGCCGCCGCATCATGCAGCTTGAAATTGAGGAGATGGCACTTAAAAAAGAGGATGATCAGCTAAGTCTGGACAGGCTTGCAAAGCTTTCCTCTGAGCTTGCCGAAGAAAAGGACAGATTCAACGAGCTTAAATCCCGTTGGGACGCGGAAAAGAGTGGTGCTAACGAGGTGAAGGAGCTTAAAGAGAAGCTTGAGGTGCTTTCGGGCGAAATGGAGCAGGCAGAGCTTCGGGGAGAATACGAAAAGGCGGCGAAGCTTAAATATTCCGACATTCCAGAGCTTCAAAAGAAGCTTTCGGAGGCAGAGGACAGAAACGAGTCCAAAAACGGTGACAATCTTGTGCATGACACGGTAACAGACGAGCAGATTGCGGAAATTGTGGCAAAATGGACGGGTATTCCTGTATCAAAGCTTGTGGAGGGTGAGCGTGAGAAGCTCCTGCATCTTGATGAGGTCATACACAAGCGTGTGATCGGTCAGGATGAGGCGGTAAGGCTGGTTGCCGAGGCAATACAGCGAAGCCGCGCCGGTATATCAGACCCTAACCGTCCTATCGGAAGCTTCCTTTTCCTTGGCCCTACGGGTGTTGGAAAGACAGAGCTTGCAAAATCCCTTGCGGAGTGCCTGTTTGACGATGAGCACAACCTTGTTCGCATAGATATGACGGAATATATGGAGAAATTCAGCGTATCGCGTCTTATCGGAGCGCCTCCCGGCTATGTTGGCTATGACGAGGGCGGTCAGCTTACGGAGGCGGTGCGCAGACGTCCATATTCGGTGGTATTGTTTGATGAGGTAGAAAAGGCGCACCCCGATGTATTCAATATTCTTCTCCAGATACTTGACGACGGCAGAGTTACCGACAGCCAGGGACGGACGGTAGATTTTAAGAATACCGTAATAATACTCACGTCAAACCTTGGAAGTATGCATCTGCTTGACGGAATCGGTGACGACGGTGAGATAAACTCGCAGGCGCGTGAGCGTGTAATGGCAGAGCTTCGTGCATCCTTCCGTCCCGAATTTCTCAACCGACTTGATGAGATCATTATGTTTAAGCCTCTCACCAAGGCAAATCTTACGGGAATTATTGATAATCTTATATCTTCTCTTGGGAAACGTCTTGCTGAGCGTCAGCTTTCACTTGAAGTTACAGACAGCGCAAAGGCACTTATAATTGATGCCGGATATGATCCCGTATACGGCGCACGTCCGCTTAAGCGATATCTTCAGGGAGCGGCGGAGACGCTTATCGCTAAAGAGATTCTCCGCGGCGAGCTTAATGCAGGCGATACCCTTGTGCTTGACGCGGCAGAAGGTAAGCTTATGTGCACGGTGAAAAGGTAATTGCCCCACGGAGTGAAAATCCCCCACATTCATCGGAATGTGGGGGATGAAGTTTTACACAGACTTAAAATCAGTCGTTTCCAAGAACGGTGGGGACATCTGCAACGGGCGACCAATCGGTGATGTGGTTGTTCATTGCACGAAGAACGGTGAGGTTTTCAAGTTTCGCGAGAGCGGATATGTCGCTTACTGCATTGTTTGTAATATCAATGACTGCAAGCTCTGTGAGTCCGCCGAGAGCATCTATGTCGAAAATCTTGTTGTGGGAAGCCTTGAATGTGGTAAGTGCTGTGAGATTTTCAAGAACGGTGATGTCGGAGATACTGTTGTTGCCAACATCAAGAGTGGTAAGTGCGGTCACATATTCAAGGTCGGTGAGCTTTGTTATGTTGTTGTAGGAGATGTCAAGCTCACGAAGCTTTGCCAGCTTTTCAAGGGGGAGTATATCAGAGATGTTGTTTCCGGAAAGATCAAGCACAGACAGCTCGCAAAGCTCCCACAGAGGCGTGATGTCCTCAATATTGTTAAGGCACGCCAAAAGGATTTTAAGCTCGCTAAGACCTGCAAGAGGAGAGATATCGCTGATACCGGTATTGTTGATATTAAGCTCTGTTATGGTATTTCTGTTCTTGATGGGGGTAAGATCGGTAACGGTGGTGTCATTGAGAATAAGGGTGTTAAGCTCGGTCATTACCGACACTGTGGAGATATCGGATATGGGGTTGTAGGAAAGGTCGAGAAGAGTCATGTTGTTGAGCTTCTTAAGTGAGGAGATGTCAGTGACCTTGTTTCCACCGAGATTGAGACGCTCCATGAAGTTCATTTCGGAGAGAGGTGTAACGTCGCTTATGTTGTTTGCGAAAAGGTTAAGATCAACAAGCCATGTCATTCCGGAAAGGGCGGTGATATCAAAAATATTGTTGTTGTAAAGATTCAGAGTAAGAAGCTCCGTAAGACCTGTAAGTACGGAGAGATCGCCGATTTCAGTCTCGCTGAGATCGAGGGATTCAAGGTCCACAAGCACCGCAAGAGGTGCGAAGTTTTCGATGGGGTTTGCGGACAGGTCAAGTGAGAGAAGACCGTCAATTGCCGCAAAGGGAGTTACATCGGTAATACCGCAGTCAGCGGCGCGAACGGAGGTGAGGGATTCCATTTTTGCAAGAGGCGCATAGTCTTTGATACCGCTGTTATAGGAAAGGTCCACAGACTTCACCCAGTGAAAATCCGCTAAGGGAGTGATGTCGGTAATACCCTTGCCGGCGAGCTTCAGTGTATCTATGGCGGCAAAGTCAGAAAGAAGCAGCTCGCCGGAAGGCTTATCCGCTATCTCGCGGAGTGCAGCTTCAAGGGCCTCGTCGGCTATCGCAAGGGGAGTGGATTCAACCTCCGGAAGAGCCTCTGTATCGGTGGCTGTATCCCCTGAATCCGAAATTTCGGTATCTTCACCCGTTACCGCATCCGTATCGGTGTCGGTAACCGCGCCTGTATCTGTGGTATCGGTGGTATCGCCGCCCACTGTAGGCAGTCTGTCGCAGGATGCGAGAAGCGAGGATGCCATAAGAGCCGCGATAACGAGCGATAAAATTCTATTTGATTTTTTCATTGGTTTTTCCTCCGTTTAGTACTTAATATACGTATTTAGTATACCATAACGGCTCTAATATGTCAAGCTTTAGCCAAATAATTCCCGTATTTACAGCTTTCAAAATAAAAATTGCACAAATTTTCGAAAACCTATTGCAATCCCGCGCGTTTTGTGATAAAATATCTATATCTGGTTTGAAATCACAGAAATTGGAGGACAATTAAAAATGTTTGAAACAATTATTGGCGTAATTCTGCTCGTCTTCGTTAACAAGAAATCCTACAGCAATCCCTACATCGTTATGGTAAGCTGTGCCGATCACGAAGCGGAAACCAAGGCCAAGGCCTATCTTACCGCTGAAACCAAGCGCTGTG
>CAJGCT010000036.1 GCA_904501985.1 uncultured Clostridia bacterium | reverse complement strand
TCAATATTTTCAATGAACTTCGCGCCTGTGATGATATTGTATGAGCCGTCGGCTAACATCTCCGCCGCCACAAACTTTGAATACAGGCGATTCATATTTCCGTTGATGTACGGAATCTTCACGCTGGCTTTCTCGTTAGCCTTAAAGCTCTTGACAGGCTCCAAGCTGTTTATTTCGGTAGTTGACTGATGGGGCAGAATTTCAAAAACATACAGCGTTGAGGATTTGTTCTCTTTTACATACTCTTTTGTAAGGCGGATATCAATAGTAATATCCGTCATAGACTTATTAAGAGTTATTTTCGTTATCTCGTTTTTATTTTCATCTGCAAATACATTAACAGAAAGAAGGACAGCCGCAACAAGCACAACTGCAAGTACAGCTACGGCTCTTACTGCTCTAAAACCAGATTTCATCATAATCTATATCTCCGATACTCATGTGTTATCGCCATGAAAGCATTATTACTCTTATATCATACCATATTATTAAACAAAAATCAATTGTTATTTTGAAAAATTTGCATTTTATACGCTGTTTTTTCGGCATTTTTGATGTAAGATGTAAAAGGACAGGATTTTTTTGATTTATTATTTACAAATTTTGCCTTATCGGGGGCATTTTATGCAGTCTGTCGTAAGTATGAGCGCCCGACAAAATTAAAAAGGATGCCAAAGGCATCCTTTTTAATTTCTTGGTTGTTTTAAGATTAAAGCTGTTCCTTAACCTTAGAGCTCTTACCAACTCTGTCGCGGAGATAGTAAAGCTTAGCGCGTCTAACCTTACCGCGTCTGATAACTTCAACCTTTTCAACGTTAGGAGAATGTACGGGGAAAGTCTTCTCTACGCCAACGCCGTAAGAAACACGTCTTACAGTGAAGGTCTCGGAGATTCCGCCGCCGTTCTTGGCAATGATAGTGCCCTCGAAAAGCTGAATTCTCTCTCTGTTACCCTCTTTGATCTTGTTGTGAATACGAATAGTATCACCAATATTCAGTTCGGGTACGTTTTCCTTTAACTGCTCATTTGTCAAAGCCTTAATAAGATCCATTTTGGCTTCCTCCTTAAAAATATTAAGTGATTCGGAAACATTCATGCAGAGCATTGCAGCGGACTGCTTCCATTATCCTCTGCCGGACGGCAGACGCATAACGAGTATATTATAACACAATATTTTTGAAATTGCAAGTGTTTTTTCATTTTTTTCGAAGTAATTATGCCGATATTTTGCTTTTTTTCGCTTTATTTTCCGTCACAGTGAAAAAAATTTGCTAGTTTGCTTTACATTTGGCACATTATATGTTAAAATATACTTATAGAGTCAATAATACTCTCACCGCTCATGTATACCCCAAAAGAAGGAGGTAAGCACAAATGCCGAATATGCCTCAAAACAGCAGATACAGCACGGGAATGCAGTATGTGAACAAACAGCATAAAATTTCATCCACACCTCCGTCCCGTCAGGCAAAAGCACCCGTGCCGCCGGCACGGAAGCCGGCACAGCCACAGCGAAACGCCACCGTTGAGCGCATAAAACCGCTGAATCCGCAAAAGGCGCGCGCAAGGGTAGCCGCACTGGATCACAAAACGCAGAAAAGCGTGTCTGCAAGCAAGAAAAAAAGGGCAAAAGACGTAGTAAAGCTCCGCGATTTCCTGCTTGGATTTTTTGTAGGTCTTGTTATATTCGGTATTGCGGCAATAATCATTTGCAGTGTGCTTATGGGGATGTTAGGATGAGACTTGACAAGCTTCTTTCCGAGGTGGGGCTTTGCAGCCGCACCGAATCAAAAAAAGCCGCAAGGGCAGGAAAAATCACAGTTGACGGAATTACCGTAAAAACAACCGATATTCATGTCGACCCAGAAAAAAGTATTATAACCTACATGGGTATACCCGTAGAATACAAAAAATTCACCTATATCATGCTCAACAAGCCGGACGGCTATATCAGCGCGACTGATGATAAAAAAGAGCACACTGTGCTGGAGCTGCTTGATGAGCGAACACAAAAATTGGGGCTTTTCCCCTGCGGCAGACTTGACAAGAACACCTTGGGGCTGCTTATTCTTACCAACAACGGTGAGCTGTGTCACAGACTGCTCTCACCGAAGCATCACGTGGAAAAGGTGTATTTTTTCCGTGCAGAAAGATGCATAACCGACGAGGACCAAAGACGGCTTGAATCGGGAGTCAACCTTGACGGAGTTGTAACCAAGCCTGCAAAATTAGAGCTTTGTGATGACAGAATGTCAGGGTATCTTACCATTACCGAGGGAAAATTCCATCAGGTGAAGCGTATGCTTGAAGCGGTATGCAACAAGGTTACATACCTTGAGCGTGTAAAGTTTGCGGGAATCCCCCTTGATACGTCCCTTTCGCGCGGCGAATGGCGCAGGCTTACCGTCGATGAAGAAGCGCATCTGGAATCATTTTTAAAATAACAATAGACCAAACAGGAGTAACCAATGGATATCATAAAACAGCTTGCTGAAGAACTTTCACTCACCGTAGATCAGGTAGAAAAGACCGTTGCGCTTTTTGACGATGGAAACACCATTCCCTTTATAGCACGTTACCGCAAGGAGGTCACAGGCTCTCTTGATGATGCACAGCTCCGCGATCTTTTTGACCGCCTTACATATCTGCGCTCACTTGAAGCGCGCAAGGCAGAGGTACACGCTCTTATTACGGAACAGGGCAAAATGACACCTGAGATAGAAACCGCACTGAAGCAGGCGAAAATCCTCACCGAGGTTGAGGATATATACCGCCCATTCCGTCCAAAGCGCAAGACGAGGGCATCTGTTGCAAGAGAGAGAGGACTTGAGCCGCTGGCACAGGCACTTTTGGCACAGGAAGCCGAATATGCACCTACTCTTGACGAAATGGCAGAATCACTTATAAATCCCGAGCTTGGCGTTGAGAGTGCCGAGGATGCATTTGCCGGTGCCTGCGATATTATCGCCGAGGACATTTCCGACAATGCGGACTACCGTAAATATATCCGCGCGCTGACCTTTGATCTGGGTGAGCTTAAGAGTACGGCGGCAAAGGAAGAAGATTCGGTGTACGCACTGTACTACGACTTCCACGAACGCCTCAAAAAACTGCCGGGACACCGTATCCTCGCCATAAATCGCGGAGAGAAAGAGGAATTTCTTAAGGTTTCCGTAACCATGCCTGACGATGTTGCTGTAAACAATCTTTTTGCGAAGATTCTGAAAAAAGGGACAAGTCCCGCAAAGCCTTACGTGGAGCGTGCCATCATTGACAGCTACGACCGTCTTATAGCTCCCTCAATTGAGCGCGAAATACGTTCATCCATATTTGACGATGCCTGCGAAGCCGCAATAAAGGTGTTTGAGGTCAACCTCAAAAATCTTCTCATGCAGCCGCCGCTTAAGGGCAAGACCGCACTGGGTTATGACCCCGGATACCGCAACGGCTGTAAGCTTGCGGTAGTGGATAAAACAGGCAAGGTGCTTGATACCGCCGTTATCTATCCCATGAAGCCGCAGGAGCGCATTGAAGAATCAAAGCGCATAGTAAAACGTCTTATCTCGACGCACAACGTTGGCGTTATAGCCATCGGAAACGGCACAGCATCAAAGGAAAGCGAAATATTCATCGCAGGTCTTCTTAAAGAGATCGACGAGGACGTAAAATATGCGGTTATAAGCGAAGCCGGTGCATCCGTGTATTCAGCTTCGAAGCTTGCCGCCGATGAATTTCCGGACTTCGATGTAATGCAGAGAAGTGCCATATCCATTGCACGCCGTCTGCAAGACCCCCTTGCTGAGCTTGTAAAGATCGACCCAAAATCCATCGGTGTGGGACAGTATCAGCACGATATGAAGCCGGCACGTCTTGACGAGGCTCTCGGCGGCGTGGTTGAGGACTGTGTAAACACCGTCGGCGTTGATATAAACACTGCTTCCCATTCCCTGCTTTCTTATGTAGCCGGAATCAACTCCACATCCGCAAAAAATATTGTTAAATACAGAGAGGAAAACGGCGAATTCAAGTCCCGTGCCGAGATAAAGAAGGTTCCGCGTATCGGCGACAAGGCGTTTGAGCAGTGCGCAGGATTCCTGCGCGTTTCCGGCTCTTCGGAAATACTCGACTGCACGGGCGTGCATCCCGAAAGCTACGCCGCGGCACGCACTCTTCTCAAAAAGTTCGAATACTCCTCCGATGACGTGCGCCAAAACCGTCTCGCCGGGCTTCGCGACAAGGTGAAAAAGCACGGCTTTGCAAACATATGCGCAGAGCTTCAAATAGGCGAGCCTACTCTTATGGATATAATCGGCGAGCTTGAAAAGCCGGGACGCGATGTGCGCGACACATTGCCTCAGACAGTGCTCAGAGACGATATTTTAGATATCGCGGACTTAAAGCCGGATATGATAGTCACGGGTACTGTAAGAAACGTTATCGACTTCGGCGCATTTGTGGATATAGGAGTGCACCACGACGGACTTGTACACATCTCGGAAATATGCGACCGTTTTATAAAGCATCCCGGCGAGGTGCTTTCTGTGGGCGACGTAGTAGAGGTCAAGATAAAATCCGTTGACCTTCAGAAACACAGAATCGCGCTTACGATGAAATTTTAATCATGCCAAAGCCAACCGCGCGAAAGAGAATATCCGCGTTTATAACCGCCTGCTTCACCGTAGCTGCAATTTTAGTCTGTCTTAGATTCGGTGAAGAAATACTTTCTGTGGCAGGAAAGCTTACAGGAATTCAATTTTTATCATTCGGAATGTACGCTCCGCCTGCCGACGGAGAGCTTTTAGTTCGCATTATTGATGTAGGTCAGGCTGACAGCACGCTTATACAAACAACCGATGCCGTTATTCTTATTGACGCCGGATCTGAGGAATCGGAAGCTACGCTAAAAGCTCACCTTGATGCTTACAAAATAGAGGGCATAGACTATCTGATATGCACTCATCCACACGACGACCATATAGGCGGAGCAGATATGGTGATAAAAGAATACGGCGTTAAAAATCTGCTTACTACGCATAAATTCTCAGAAGAAGCTTCGTTTAAAAAGCTGTTGAATGCAGCTATAAACGGCGATGTATCTGTGTCAGTCCCCTATACAGGTCAAACTTTCAGCGTCGGAACAGTAAATTTCACTGTTCTCGGTCCTCTTTCAGAATACAACGATGAAAATGACACGAGTCTCATTATAAAGCTTGTATTCGGTGAGACATCGTTTCTGTTTACAGGTGATGCAAGCAGTAAGGTGGAGAATGACCTGCTTTCGTATTACGGTGAAGATGTGCTGGACTGTGATTTTTACAAGATCGCACACCACGGTGCAAACACAGCTTCATGCGCAGAGTTTCTCACGGCTGTGTCGCCAACTGTTGCAGCCGCATCCTCCGGAAGAAACAACGAATTCGGTCATCCGAGAGGCGAAGTTCTGAGTAGACTTGAAAAAGTCGGCTGCAAAACCATCCTGCGTACTGATCTTTCCGGCACAATGACACTGCAATCCGATGGCAAAGTGCTCACTGCACTGTCAAAGTATGTGGAGTGATTATTGCACCTCGCCAAAATTTCAGGCAGCTATTGACATACGGGGAAATACAGGGTATAATAGTACAAGGTATAATAGTATTATTCGATAAAAAACACTTGAAAGGATATCACCAAAAATGGCAAACGACAAAAAACTCGTTGAAGCGATAACCTCAATGGACGTGGATTTCGCTCAATGGTACACCGATATTTGCAAAAAAGCGGACCTTATTGACTATTCAAGCGTAAAGGGCTGTCTTATCATCCGCCCCTACGGCTATGCTATCTGGGAAAACATCCAGAAAAATCTTGACTCGCGCTTTAAGGCATTGGGACACGAAAACGTATGTATGCCTATGTTCATTCCCGAGTCACTCCTTAACAAAGAAAAAGATCACGTTGCAGGTTTTGCTCCCGAGGTTGCATGGGTAACACACGGCGGAAGCGAGAAGCTCACCGAGCGTCTTTGCGTGCGCCCCACTTCCGAAACACTTTTCTGCGAGCATTATGCCAATATCATTCGCTCCTACCGCGATCTGCCCAAGCTCTACAATCAGTGGTGCTCGGTTGTTCGTTGGGAAAAGACCACCCGTCCGTTCCTGCGTTCACGTGAGTTCCTCTGGCAGGAGGGTCACACCATGCACGCAACCGCTGAGGAAGCACGTGCTGAAACCGTACAGATGCTCAATGTTTACGCAGATTTCCACGAGCAGGATCTTGCAATCCCGGTAATCAAGGGTGCTAAGACTCCCTCCGATAAATTTGCAGGAGCTGAAGATACCTACGCTATCGAGGCGCTTATGCACGACGGCAAGGCTCTTCAGGCAGGTACATCCCACTATTTCGGCGACGGCTTTGCCAAGGCATTCGATATCACATATACCGACAAGGAAAACAAGCTTGTACATCCTTTCCAGACCTCGTGGGGCGTTTCCACCCGTATGATCGGCGGTATCATCATGACCCACGGTGACGATAACGGTCTTGTTCTGCCGCCTGCTGTAGCACCTATTCAGGTGGTTATAATCCCCGTTGCGGCACACAAGGAAGGCGTTATTGAAGCGGCTAAGGGTCTTGCCGACCGTCTTCGCGGCGATTTCCGCGTGAAGCTTGACGATTCCGACAACTCTCCCGGATGGAAATATTCCGAATATGAGATGAAGGGCGTTCCGGTACGAATTGAGATCGGTCCTCGCGACATCGAGGCTAACCAGTGCGTTATCGTAACCCGTCACGACAGAGAAAAGACTATTGTATCCCTTGACAATCTGGAAGCGGCTGTTCGTGAAAGACTTCAGGCAGTACGCGACGGTCTGTACGCAAAGGCGCTTGCAAACCGCGAAAAGCGCACCTACGACTGCAAGACCATGGACGAGATCACAGCAAAGCTGGCTGAGAGCGGCGACGGATTTGTTCGCGCAATGTGGTGCGGCGATCCCGAGTGCGAGGATAAGGTTAAGGAAACAACAGGTGTTGGCTCAAGATGTATTCCTCTTGACCAGGCACAGATTTCCGACACCTGCGTATGCTGCGGCAAGCCTGCAAAGCATATGGTATATTGGGGCAAAGCATATTGATTCCATATTACGGAATCAGTTCCAACCCATATATTGTGCGTTGAAAATCTCCCTCATTTATGATAAAATATACGCAGACGGCAGTCAGTGCCGTCTGCGATTTTTAATACCTAGAGGAGGAATGAAATGAAGAAACTAAAAATAATATTCGCGTCACTTCTTACACTTTCCCTGCTTGCCTCGGGAATGTCAGCCCATGAATCCGTTGATATACGTATTAACGGAGCAGATACCGAAATCGGTGCTCTGCTGATAGGCACAACTACATACGTTCCCTTCGATACCGCAAACGATGCCCTCTCTTTCGGCACAGCACAGGTAAGCGGCACTACCGAGGAAATGCACGCCGTAACCCCCTTTGCATCAATAACCGCCCGCGCCGACGGATGTTATCTTGAAGCCGAGGGGCGTTATATCGGCGGAAGCAAAAGCATTGTTGTCAGCGGTATGCTGTATGTACCGATCCGCTCTCTTGCAAAGGCGTACAACGCGGACGTAGAATGGCAGGATTCCACCCGTTCCGTCGATCTTTACGCACGTGAAGGCGACAGCATCATAAATGGTGATGAATACTACAGCAGTGACGAAGTATATTGGCTGTCTCGAATAATAAACGCCGAGGCACTGGGCGAGCCGCTTGAAGGTAAGATAATGGTGGGAAATGTCATAATGAACCGCGTGAGAAGCAATGAGTTCCCAAGCACCATATACGGGGTCATCTTTGACCGCGAGCACGGAGTGCAGTTCACCCCTACCGCAAACGGCACCATATACAACACACCAACTGAGGAAAGCATTATTGCGGCAAAGCTTTGCCTTGATTCATACTATCTCTCACGCTCGGCAATGTATTTTCTTAACCCTGCCCTTGCAACAAGCTTTTGGATTCCTGCCAACCGTCCATATCTGACGACAATAGGAAGTCACGACTTTTACTCCTAAAAAAACGTCCTTCGGGACGTTTTTTTATTTGAGTTTCGTATTTGACAGACTACAGCCGCAAAAATCACGATTGTCGAAATCCGCCTGCGGATTGTGTGCGTTTTTTCCCGTATCCTCTTGATTTTTAGCAATATTTGTATTATAATATATATGTTACCAAATTTACTATTATTTAGGAGATTTATATGAGATACGAATACCGAATCAAGTCAGACATAATACGGGATGAACAGGATACAGAGCATGAGGTTTACGGAATTGCGGCATACGATATCACCACAAATACCCCCATAAAGATCATCGGAGATATATTTTGCGAGCGTGAAGCCGCCGAATGGTTTATTTCCCTCTGCAACAGGCTGGGACTGTCCATAGAACAGCTTGACGAAGCAGTGGAAGACGTTATCTGCGCATAAAAAATGCTCATACGGTCATTTCTAACCGTATGAGCATACTGTTATTTATTTTTTGATAGTATCTTTGAAAGATACTGTCCCGTATAGGATTCTTTGCATCTTGCAACCTCCTCGGGAGTGCCCACGGCAACGATCTTTCCGCCGCCGTCACCGCCCTCCGGACCAAGGTCGATAATATAGTCCGCAGTCTTTATCATATCAAGATTGTGCTCAATAACTATCACCGTATTTCCTGCTTCAACCAGCCTCTGAAGCACCTCGATAAGCTTTTTCACATCCGCCATATGAAGCCCCGTGGTAGGCTCGTCCAGAATATATACGGTCTTGCCTGTAGAGCGTTTTGCAAGCTCTGTGGCAAGCTTTACACGCTGTGCCTCACCGCCGGAGAGAGTGGTGGATGACTGACCGATCTTGATATACCCGAGACCCACATCAAAAAGGGTCTGGAGCTTCCTTGCAAGTCTGGGAAGGCTCGCGAAAAATTCAAGTCCCTCCTCTACCGTCATATCAAGCACATCGGAGATGTTTTTGCCCTTGTATTTCACCTCAAGGGTGTCGCGGTTGTATCTCTTGCCCTTGCAGGCATCGCAGGTCACGTATACATCGGGCAAAAAGTGCATCTCAATGCATTTTACGCCGTCGCCCTCGCAGGCCTCGCACCGTCCGCCCTTAACATTGAAAGAAAACCGTCCGGCACTGTAACCGCGCATCTTCGCATCCGTAGTTTTGGCAAAAAGCTCGCGGATGTCCGTAAACAGCCCCGTGTAAGTTGCAGGATTGGAGCGTGGAGTACGACCGATGGGACTTTGATCTATGGCAATGATCTTGTCAAGATTTTCTATTCCCTCTACCCTTTTATGCTTGCCGGGATAAGTGCAGGCACGGTTAAGCTCATGCGCCAACACCTGATACAGTATGGAGTTTACAAGGGATGATTTTCCCGAGCCCGACACGCCCGTTACACAGCAGAAAAGTCCCAAGGGAAATTCTACGTCAATATTTTTAAGATTATTCTGGGACGCCCCCACAACTTTAATAAACTTTCCGTTTCCGCTTCTGCGAATTGCAGGAACTTCTATTTTTTCACGTCCGGACAAAAATGCGCCGGTAATCGAATTTTTATTGCGCTTTATTTCGTCGGGAGTGCCTGCCGCCACGATCTCGCCGCCGTGTATTCCCGCACCCGGACCGATATCCACTATATAATCGGACGCTTCCATGGTCTCCTCGTCATGCTCCACCACAATAAGGCTGTTTCCTGCATCACGCAGGCGTTTAAGCGTGGCTATGAGCTTGGAATTGTCCCTCTGATGCAGTCCTATGCTCGGCTCGTCAAGAATATACAGCACGCCCATAAGAGAAGAGCCTATCTGAGTGGCAAGGCGTATACGCTGTGCCTCACCGCCCGAAAGCGACCCTGCTTTTCTGGAAAGGGTAAGATATTCAAGTCCCACGCTTTCAAGAAAACCGAGGCGTGATCTTATTTCCTTAACGATCTCCTTTGCAATTGCCGCTTCCATTTCCGTAAATTCAAGGGAATTCACAAACGCAAGTGCCTTGGAAACGGATTTTCTACAGAACTCATCTATATTGATGCCGCCGACCGTCACCGCAAGGGATATTGGATTAAGTCTCATTCCGTGACATTCGGGACAGGGCGTATCCTCTATAAAATCCTCATAATATTCGTGTTGGCTCTGCTCAAACCTTGTCTGAATCATGTTGATGATACCGTCAAACTTGACTCGCTGTACCTTGGCAGTCCCCTCCCAATATCGGGTAATCTCGTATACATCACTGCCTGTACCGTAAAGTAGTGCCTTCATTGCCTTTTCAGAATAATCGCAAAGCGGCATATCAAGGGTAAAGCCGTATTTTTTCGCTACGGCTTCAAAAAGAGGACCGTTCCAGCTCGCTTCCTCAAGGGATTTAAAGCCGTTTACCTGTATAGCGCCCTCTCGCAGAGAAAGCGTTTTGTCGGGAATCACCTTATCCACCGCCACAGTGCGCATCTCACCAAGTCCGGCACATTTCGGGCAAGCACCGAATGGATTGTTGAAGGAAAACATTCGCGGCGACAGCTCACCCACACTTATTCCGTGCTCCTCGCAGGCATAGCTCTGGGAAAATGTAAGCTCCGTGTCACCGTCAAACTCCTCACCGTCACGAAGCACCACAGATATAACAAGATTGCCCTCGGTAAGCGAAAGCGCAGTTTCAACCGAATCCGAAAGCCTGGAGCGCATATCCTCACGGCGAACAAGACGGTCAACCACTACCTCGACGGTATGCTTGATATTCTTGTCAAGCTTTATCTCCTCGGAAAGATCATACAGAGAGCCATCCACCCTGACACGCACATATCCGCTTTTCTTGGCATCCTCGAAAATCTTCTCATGCATACCTTTTTTGCCGCGCACCATAGGTGCCAGCACCATAAAGCGTGTGCCCTCAGGAAGAGTCATAATGCGGTCAATTATCTGATCCACGGTCTGCTGACGTATCTCCTTGCCGCAGACAGGACAGTGAGGAATACCCACACGCGCATACAAAAGGCGAAGATAATCGTATATCTCTGTCACCGTACCTACGGTTGAGCGCGGATTTTTTGAGGTGGTTTTCTGGTCTATGGATATAGCGGGAGAAAGGCCCTCAATAGAATCAAGATCAGGCTTGTCAAGCTGACCTAAAAACATTCTCGCGTAGCTTGACAGTGACTCCACAAACCGCCTGTGTCCCTCTGCATATATGGTATCAAACGCCAGGGATGACTTTCCCGACCCCGAAAGCCCTGTGAAGACCACGAGCTTATCGCGTGGGATCGTCAGATCCACATTCTTAAGATTGTGGACCCTCACGCCCGTCATTTTTAAATCTGCCATTTATTCTGTCCTTTCGTGATTAACACTTGCATGATTACAGCACACCCTGCAAATTCTTGATTTTATCTCTTAAATATGCGGCACGCTCAAACTCAAGCCGCTTTGCGGCTTCCTTCATCTCCGCCGTAAGCTCATCAATAAGCGCCTGCTTGTCTTTTGCCGACAGCTTGCCGCGATCGCGAAGTGCATCTTTGAGCTTCTTTTCGGGTGCATTCTCGGCTTCCTTTTTGCCAATCTCAATAAGATCACGCACACTCTTTTTAATGGTCTGCGGGGTAATGCCGTTAACGGTGTTGTACGCTTCTTGAATCTCACGGCGGCGGTTGGTCTCATCTATTGCCGCACGCATTGACGGCGTTACCGTATCGGCGTACATTATTACCTTGCCCTCCGCATTTCGCGCCGCTCTTCCTATCGTCTGAATAAGAGAGGTTTCCGAGCGAAGGAATCCCTCCTTGTCCGCATCGAGTATGGCAACAAGGGATACTTCGGGTATGTCAAGACCCTCGCGCAGAAGATTGATGCCCACAAGCACGTCAAACACACCAAGTCGCAGGTCTCTGATGATCTCACTGCGCTCCATTGTCTCCACCTTATGATGGATATACTTCACCTTGATAAGGTTCATTTCAAGGTATTCGGTGAGATCCTCCGCCATCTTTTTGGTAAGCGTGGTAACAAGCACTCTCTCCCCACGCTCTACTCTTGCGTTTATCTCCCCGATAAGGTCGTCTATCTGTCCCTCCACGGGCCGTATCTCAACCTCCGGATCAAGCAGACCTGTGGGGCGTATAATCTGCTCCGCCGTCTGCTCGGAATGCTTTTTTTCATACTCCGCCGGAGTGGCACTGACGTATATAACCTGATTTATCTTTGATTCGAACTCATCGAAAAACAGCGGACGGTTGTCGAACGCCGACGGAAGTCTGAATCCGAATTCCACAAGATTTGTTTTTCTCGCTCTGTCACCGCCGCTCATACCCTTTACCTGCGGAAGTGTTACATGGGACTCATCCACGAGGAGAAGAAAGTCCTTTGGGAAATAGTCAAGAAGCGTATAAGGTGTTGAGCCGGGAGCACGACCTGCCATAACACGGGAATAGTTTTCAACTCCTGAGCAAAAGCCTATCTCTCGAAGCATTTCAAGATCATACCGCGTGCGCTCCTCAATGCGCTGTGCTTCAAGCAGCTTATTCTGTGAGCGGAAGAAATCGATCCGCTCCGAAAGCTCCTCCTCTATCTCGCGAAGTGCCGCTTCACGCCTGTCATCCGACACCGCATAGTGGGTAGCCGGATATATTGCCGCATAAGAGAGCGTGCGTATAAGCTCGCCGGTAACCGTATTTATCTCGGACACGCGCTCTATCTCATCGCCGAAAAACTCCACACGTATCGCCTTATCTCCGCTTGATGCAGGCAGTATCTCCACAACATCGCCCCTCACGCGGAATTTGTCGCGCACAAAGTTCACGTCGTTGCGGTCGTAGGACATGGAAATAAGCCGTTTTGTCAGCTCGTCCCTCTCCATTATCATTCCCGGGCGGAGAGCTATGAGCATACTTTGGTATTCCATCGGATCACCGAGAGAGTAGATGCAGGACACGCTTGATACTATAATAACGTCGCGCCGCTCAAAAAGTGCGCTTGTGGCACTGTGACGGAGCATATCAATTTCGTCGTTGATGGAGCTGTCCTTTTCGATATATATGTCCTTTCCGGGGATATAAGCCTCCGGCTGATAATAGTCGTAGTACGACACAAAAAATTCCACCGCATTTTCGGGAAAGAATTCGCGAAACTCCGAGCAAAGCTGTGCCGCGAGAGTCTTATTGTGAGCAAGCACAAGGGTGGGGCGGTTGACCTTGGCGATTATGTTTGCCATTGTAAAGGTTTTACCCGATCCTGTGACACCAAGCAGTGTCTGATGCTTCATTCCCGCTTCTACTCCGGCAGAGAGGCGGTCTATCGCCGCCGGCTGATCGCCTGTGGGCTTATATGGTGAGTGCAGTTTGAATCTGTCCATATCCCAAATCCTCCGGAAAATTTGTTCGCTGATTTTTTCTCACTACAATAAAGTATACCACAAATATTTTTAAATGTAAATAGGGAGAACACAAATATTTGTTCTCCCTATTATGTTATTTTTTGAAGTTTTGATTCCATTTCCACCTGCGCTGCAAGGTTATGCCATAGGCTTTAAGCTGCGGCGCGAAGAAAATCACAAGATTGATAAGCGCCATGATGATTCCAAGCTTGCCGGACCATGAATTTGTAAAAAACAGCCACAAAAGGAACAGTCCGTCAGCCAGAGCGATCCATCTTGCCTCAATTGGTATCAAAAAGAACAGGCGGAACTCTGTGTTGGGATAAAGAATGGCATATGCAAGGAACAACGAAAGATTAAGGTACATATTGCTTGCATAACCGGTGATAAATCCGGAAACCACGGCTCCGATCGCACCGAGGATATAGAATGCGGTAAATCCAAAAGCACCCCACCGTGCTTCAAGAGCAGAACCGATAAAATAATAGAAATACAGCGATAAGATTGTAAACGCAAGTCCCGACACAGGCGGAAGGAACAGGAATGTAACTATTCTCCATATCTCGCCGTCAAAAATAGCGGCGCGATCAAATGTAAGCGTATAGTAAAGGGAGACTCCCATGCTTCGTGTGAGCATAAGATTCATAAGATATACTATACCCATAGCACCGATGAGTATGAGCATAAGATTTTTTATGGCATATCTGCCGTATTTTCGCTCAAGCGAGCGAAGAAAACTCTGACGGTATTGCACAGTATCACCTCACAGTAATTATTTTACCATATTGCGGCGTATAAATCAATTTAAGGTAACATTTGTTTACAAAAAAATGACATTCTGCCCTATTTTACGGCAAGCAGATTAAGATCCCACGCCGGAACATACTCATACCGACGAAGATACAGCTCTTTATACCCAAGCTCACGCATAAGAAGCGGAAGCCGCCACATATCCTCACTTCTGTGATACATTGACACAAGCAGCTCCGGATGCCAGCACCCAATAACCTCTCGCGATCCGAGGAGTGCCTCGTATTCCGCGCCCTCCACATCATACTTTATGTAGTCGCACTTCCCCGTATACACGCTGTCAAGCCGTACCGCGGCGGTTGTTTTTATCTTTGCCCCTGTTTTAACGCCCACGTCACCAATAAGCGTTGAATTGCGGTTGCCGCCTGATGTGAACGACAGCATTCGCTCCTCATTCCACGCCGCACAATTGCAGGCAGTAATTTTATACGGCACACTTTCCGAAAAAGCGCAAAGCTTTCTGTAATTGCGTCTGTCAGGCTCAAATGCAACGACCTGTGAAAGCTCACTCACATAGCCGACAAGCTCCCTTATACTGTCGCCATTGTATGCTCCGAGGTCCGCTGTGAAGCGGTAATTCCGTGCATTAAGCACATTTTGGAACACCTCGTCGGGAGTCACTGTATGCCCTCTCAGATATTCAAGTCTTCCCGTAAGCTTATAGAGTATCACATCGCAGAAGGTACGTTTTGACAGCTCGTCCGAAAACAGCTCGCACGCCGCAGACAATTCATCCCTGTGAGCCTCAAAAAACGCAAGGTCGAACACCTCGCTGTCCGATACAACGGGTACGTCGGGAATGTAAAGCTCCCTCTCGCCTGAAATTTTGTATATATTCGAAAGCACCTCGGGAAGCTTGGAGCCAAATGACACCACAACGGCAAAATTGTCGTATTTCTCGCATATTTCCGAGTAGCTCATTACGGTTTTTCCGTGAAACTGCTGGTGACGCACAAATCCGTCCGATGCGAAAAAATCGGAAACCGCAATGCCTTTTTCCGAAAAAACGGCGAGGATCTTATCCGCGCCGTTTCCCATTCCGTACATTACTATCGGTTTTGTACTCTCACGAAGAGTCTGCCACATATCTCGCTCGACTCTTATATCATTTACCGATAAACATTTTTTCATATCTTTAAAAATCTCTTTGCGTTATTGTAGAATATATCTTCCCGTTCTTTTTCGGTGAGGTCTATCTTAAGAAAACGCTCAATTTCGCCCTCTGTGTTCTTTACGGGATAATCCGTACCGAACATAACCCGATCCGCACCGAACTTGTGAATAAGCTCTCCTGCTTTTTCGGGAGTTATGGCCCAAAGCGCGCTTGATGTGTCGTACCACACGTTTGGTCTGCCTGCAAGGCAGTTGACCGACTCGTCCCACGCCATGTATCCGCCAAGATGCGCCGCCACCGCTTCAAGCTTCGGGAAGCGGTCAAGCACACGGGCAAGCTTCTTCGGCTCTGAGAATCGGTACTGCGGACGGTTGTCGCCTATGTGAAGATAGAGCGGCATACGTCCCTCGATTATCTCATAAAGTGCCATCATACGAGGATCGTCAATGTCGATTCCCTGTATATCGGGATGAATCTTCACGCCGCGCAGACCAAGTGCTTCTGCACGCTCGACCTCAGCCGCAAAATCGGGAAAACCCTGGTGCATTCCCATAAATCCCACGGTTTCAAAGCCGTCCTCACGGGATTTTTTCGCAAGTGCCGCTATAGAATCGTTTACCTTCTGCACCTGATGCGCGTTGGTAGCCACCGAGAAAAGCAGCATACCGCGAACATTATGCGTACGGCAGTTTCTCTCAAGGTCAGCGTATGTTCCCTCTCCCTCGCACACAAATTGGTAGAATGCGTTGAGGCTTGTCACCGCCCTCTCGCTTATTGCTTCGGGATAAGTATGGGTGTGAATATCGAAGATTTTATATTTCTTTTCCATTGTGCGTCCTATACGCTTTTTTACTTAATATACAAATTCCTGATAAATAGCGCGGAGTGCATCTTCGAAATCCGATTCCTCAACTCCCACAATAATGGAAATTTCGCTGGAGCCCTGGTCGATCATGCGGATATTGATGCCCGCACCGCTTATCGCCTTGAATACGCGAGCCGCAGTTCCTTTAGCCTTTACCATAGCGCGTCCTACCACAGCTACAAGCGCAAGTCCGTCCTCGATATCTATAACATCGGGGTTTACCTGACGGCAGATACCGTTCTTAATGGCGTCTCTCTTGCCTTCGATCTCATGCGTACTGAGAACGATGCTCATATTGTCAATACCGGAGGGAAGATGTTCAAAGCAAACACCGTTGTTTTCAAGCACCTCAAGCACACGTCTGCCGAATCCAACCTCGGCATTCATCATGTCCTTTTCGATGTTGAGTACGGAGAAGCCCTTCTTGCCGGCAACGCCTGTAATAACATTGCCTGTATCGTATTTGTCGCTGTGAGATACGATAAAAGTACCGCGTGCGTCGGGATTGTTGGTGTTTCTTATATTTATCGGAATACCAGCTATTCTTACGGGAAAAATTGCATCCTCGTGAAGCACGGTTGCGCCCATGTAGGAAAGCTCGCGAAGCTCGTGGTAGGTAATCTCGCTTATAACACGGGGATTGTCAATAATACGGGGGTCTGCCATAAGGAATCCGTCAACGTCGGTCCAATTCTCGTAGATATCGCAAGTCGCCGCACGCGCAACGATTGAGCCTGTAATATCAGAGCCGCCGCGTGAGAAGGTCTTTATGGTGTCATTGGGCATTGATCCGTAGAATCCGGGGATAACCGCATATTCATGCTGTTTAAGAGTCTGGGAAAGCACAGAGTTTGTACGCTCTGCATCAAATTTTCCGTTGTCATTAAAGAAGATAACTTCAGCGGCATCAATAAAGTCAAAGCCAAGATATTTTGCCAGAATTTTGCCGTTCAGGTATTCGCCGCGGCTTGCCGCAAAATCGCGTCCTGCCTTATGGATAAATGCATTCTTTATGAGATGGAAATCCTGCTCCAAGGAAAAGTCAAGCTCCAGCTCACGAATTATGCCGTTGTAGCGGTCCTCGATCTCACCGAAGCACTTGCCGATATCCTCACCCTTTGCCGCAAGCTCGTAGCAGGAGTAGAGCATATCAGTCACCTTGGTATCGTTCTTGTGACGCTTACCGGGAGCTGAGGGCACCACATATCTGCGCTCCGGCTCGGCTTTGATAATATTTGCAACCTTTTTAAACTGTGCGGCATCAGCAAGAGAGCTTCCGCCGAATTTTACAACTTTCAGCACGATAATTACCTCTATTTTAAAGAATATTGATTGTCTAGATAAGCATACATACTATATTATATGAAAAAAGCCGTGCTTTGTCAAGTAAAACACGGCTCTTTTATTAAATTTCGTAGGCGTTGACAGTGAGGGGGCTAAAACTTGCCGCCCCAATGTACATTTTAACAAACTAAAACACAGTTTTTCAAGGTATTGTCAGCGATTATCCGCCGTTATTTATATATTCGAGGTATTCCTCAAGACACATTCCGGACTGATACATACGCTGTGCATGATAGCGTCCAACGTAGCGGTAATGCCACGGCTCGTAGTCAATACCCGTAACGTTTATTTTATCTTCAGGATAACGGAGGATAAATCCGAACTTCCAGCAGTTGTCGCGAAGCCATCTGAACGCATCGGTGTTTCCAAATGATTTGTCCGCGCCGGAGGCTATATTGTGCATATCAAGGCACAGTCCCGTCTGATGCTCACTTGAGCCGGGAGGATTTGAGAAGGATGCAACCTTATCGTAATCTCCGCCGTGGATGCCAAGATAGTAATTAAACAGATATTCCTGATAACTGTAGCTTCTGTAAGCGCTTGTCACGCTGACATCCTCAAATCCTGCCGCACGCAGTTCCTTGAACAGTGCCTCAAGAGCCATAGCAGCATTTTCACGAAGCATCTGCATCTCACGTCCGTCATCGCGCGTAGCCGATACGCTCATAAGATCCTGCGGTGCATAGTCAGAGGGAAGCTTGTTATTTACGTTTACAAGAGTAAGGAACTCGGTAGTGTTGCCCGGATTCATGTACTCCTCGTATACTGTAAGGTTTGTGACAAATCCAAGATCGGGCATACTTGCCAGTGCCTCTTCTTTCTCATCAAGCGGATCAAGTCCGAAAGGCGACTGAAGCAGGAATGACAGCTCTGCATATTCCGGCTCGGTATTTTTATCAAGCTTTCCGTTTTTATTAAGATTGGTTATTATCCGCTCTACAGTGACCTTGTGCGCCCGTTCATCAACGACCGTGTTAAGTCCCTTAAAATATGTGCTTACAAAATCCACCGGTACATAAAGCTCGTCGTCCTCAAAATAGCACTCGGCTCCAAGTCTTGTCTCCACATCGTTCACATACACAACGCGTGAATCTGTAACAAAACGTATTGTCTCTGCCTCATCGCCCTTGATGACATATTTTATATCTTCAACAGACCCCGTCACCGCAAGATCGCACATTTTTGCAATATCGGTAAAGCTTATATATACTCTGCCGTTTCTCTGTGACTTCACATAAGGAAGCGAATATTTTTCGTCTCCGATAACATAACTGTACCGCGACGAATCTTTGGAATCAACATGAGTAAGATCCAAAAACAGGAGTGCCGCCGATACTGCGCACATAATGGCGAATACCGCCAAAAACAGTACAGCTCTTGAAAAATAGGTCTTTATTCTGGCTGAACGGCGTTTTTTAATATAGTATTTTTCTCTCTGTCTGTTTACTCTGTTTATTTCGATCTGTTCCGGAGTAAGTCTCACACGGTCACGCTCGGCACGACGGTTATTCGGTGTCTGAGCAGAAATACGGCTCATTGATGAATTGGCGGCAGGTCTGCTGCCATTTCGCCGATATCCCGACTGAGCTTGTCCTGACGCACCGCCCTGTCTTCTAATATTGGGATTCTGCACCTGTGCGCGCGCGGTTTTGCCGCCCGCATTTACGCCTGCCTGCCTTGGCGGCGTATTTTTACTTGTGCCGTTATTAACGGAACGGTTTTTGTATCCATTCGGCTGACGGTTATTGTTCATATACATCCCCATTTTAAGTTATATATTGGCGCAAAATTGCGCCCAAACGCCTTTATGTGATCACACACAGATATTATAACATAAATTTTCCTTGTTGTTTCTCTTTGAAAATTTATGTTCAAATAAAAGCTTCCCTATTCCGTCTCCGCTTGACGGAGACATTCCATGCTTTTATTATAACATAAATTTTCCTTGTTGTTGCTCTTTGAAAATTTATGTTCAAATAAAAGCTTCC
>CAJGCT010000035.1 GCA_904501985.1 uncultured Clostridia bacterium | reverse complement strand
GTTCATTGAAAATATTGAAATCCTTGCGGAAAACAGTGAACCTTTCCCCACGGGAAGCTCTAAAAAGGGCTTGCAGGTGCAGATGTTTTCGGATGCACAGCAGCTTGGCGTACAGCATACTGTAGTCAATGTTGCCATAAACGAGTATATGCTTGGGGAAAACTCTCCCTCTGCGCAGTCCTTCCATTATAACGGACAAACATTCTACCTTGACAAGAACAAGATAGCAGTACTTGACCACCGCGTTAAGACCTATACCGAGGCTGGAATAAACGTATATTTCAACATAATTCTTACTCCGCCGGAAGCAGGCACACATCAGAATATTCTCAGCTTCTACTGCGACGGTATTGCAAGTGATGCGTCTCTGTATGCCCTTAACACCAGAAACGAAACTGCTATGAAGGCGTTCCGTGCGTTTATGGACTATATCTGCGTGAGATACACAAATCCGGAGCACACCTACGGATTTGTGCCCGGAATAATACTCGGCTTTGAGGTTAATTCCGGAGATGTGTGGAACAACGCCGGAAACACCGATATGGCGAGCTACGTGTATTCGTACTGCACTGCTTTTCGTGTGGCGTACACCGCAATGCGTTCTCATTACAGCGAGGGCAAGGTGTATATTTCTCTTGGAAACAATTTCAGTGCCGGAAGTGCCGATATGCGTGACTATCCTGCAAAGCTGTTCCTTTCAACCTTTAATACAGCCATAAAAAGCTCCGGTGACATAGAGTGGGGACTTTCCGTTAATCCCTATTCCTCCTCGGCGGATATGGTGGATTTTTGGAATGATACCTTGGCGGAGGATAACTTCGAAACTCCGTACATCACCATGAAAAATATCGGTACGCTCACAAGGTACATGAACCAGGAGGAATATCTGTATGGTTCCGAGCCTCGCAGTATAATAATCGGTGAATTCGGAATTTCCGGTGATCCCTCTGACGATGCTTCAATGACGATACAGGCGGCGGCTTATGCTCTTGCCTATTACAGTGCGGCTCAGAACGAGGATATTGACGCGTTTATCTATCACCGCCATGTGGACCATGAAGGCGAGAGACAGTACTACGGACTTTGGACAAATGCGGCAGGAAGCGTTGTTGAGCCTGCGGCAAAGAAGCCCATATACAACGTGTTCTCACTTATTGATACCGAGCAGAGCGAAACGGTGACCTCCTTTGTAAGGTCAACGGTAGGCAGCGGTGCTTTCGGTATGTTTGTTGATTCCGAGACCAAGTATAAAATATTCAACGACCGCACTGTGCTGTCGTCGGTATGTGCCGAGGCATCCGATTATGCCAAGGGTTACTCTCGCCGTAAGCTTTTTGACCTTACCGGCGGTACGCTTTGCAGCTTTTATCCCTCTGACGGAACAGAATATGTGGAGCTTCGCCCCCATGGGGACGGCACTTCTACTATGCTTTACAGCCGTATTACCGATATTCCTACAGAATACAAGGGTATCAGCAACTCCATTGCCGATGATGAGGCATTCAAGGACACCCACTATATAAAGCTTCGTGTCATGGCGGCGGCACCTGCGGAGGCGGATTCGCTCAGCCTTGTGCTTCGTTTGGGACAGCTTGGTGACAGCGAGTCTGACACGGTATTCTATGACGGCGAGACACAGATAAAGCCTAATGTGTGGAACGATATCAGCTTTAATATCAAGGAATTCACCAAGCTTACTGACGGTAATGTGGATATTCTTAAGCTGTGGGTGCGCACCTCAGACAGTAGTCCGGCCGCAGGCGAATACGGCATCTGGCTTGAAACTATGGAGATATACACAAAGAGCGGTATGTCATTTATAGGATGGGTATTTACAATACTCCTCATAATTGTACTGTGTGCTGTGGCAGGCTACGGTGTGCTTTATCTGCGTGCATACCTTATCAGAAAGAAGCGTCGCGAGGAAGCGGCTCGTCGCAGACGCGAACAGCTCAGGATGCAGGCAATGCAGCAGAATCGCGGAATATATCCGCCATATCCAAGACAGCCAGATAACCGTGACGAATGATAAGAATATCCGCCCATCTTAGAGATGGGCGGAATATTTTTATGTTACTTTTGTTATGATGACAGCTTCATCGAAGAATATCATTTTGATATAGGAAAGATACTCCCGTATCATGCTTACATAATGGTGGGCGGCGCTTGGAGAGGGAGATGCGCAAAGCTCCATCGGAAGTGTGTAGCGCGAAGCCAAGGCTTCAATGCGCGGCAGGTGAAAGGCGGTGGAAACACCGATGAGCTTTTTATCATCAAGTGAAAGCTCACCTATAAGCTCTTTTGTAAACCGCACGTTTTCGCTTGTGGAATGGGAGTTTGACTCAGTAATTATACGTTCTTCCGAAATACCCCGTTCAGTGAGATATCGGAGCATTGCCTCGGCTTCGGGGACGGTTTCATTTGAACCCTGTCCGCCGCTGACGATGCATTTGGCATCGGGAAGAAGTGTCAGCAGTTCGTATGCTGTGTCAAGGCGAAGCCTCAGTGTAAGGCTTGGGGTATATCCGTAGGTGCGGCATCCGAACACCATTATTACAGTGTCTTCGCCTGTGTCGGCTTCTGCAAAGGCGTCCACGCAGTCAGAGGGTGCTCTTCCGGGGGCAAAGCCGATATAGCACCAAAAGAGGACGACGCTGGCGAGATACAAGCACATAAGCGAGGTAAATATTATATGCAGAGGCTTGAATGCGCGCCCAAAAAGCATTTTTAGCTTTTCGTGAAGTATAATGGGCAGTGCGGCGCAGGACATTACGAACAGGGCAAAGAGAGACATGAGCCGCGAATCAAATCCGAAGAGGCACAAAAGAAGATATATAAAATAATACAGGCATACAAGCACTGATGCCGCAATTGTAATCGCGCAAAGAGGGGAGATGTTTTTGAGTTTATTTTTCATTTTCACAAATAAGTTTGTCAAGGTACGGTGATACGCCAAGCTCCGTGCAGATTTTTTTGTACTCGTCATATGCGGCCTTTTTTCTTGAAGCCGGTTTGTTCCCATTGTACACGGCGCGTATCATCAAATTTTTCGGTGTGTCGTCCGGGTCGATAAGCTCAAGGGTCGTAACGTTGTACCCTACGGATTCAAGGCGTTTTACTCTCAGGGCATCCGTTGCGGCATCGCAGAACTTCTGCTTCAATATAGGATGCTCAAGAATGAATGCGAGGGTGTCACGCATTGATGCGTTTTTTGCGGCTTCCGAAAGCTGTTTTGACATCTCGTGGTGACAGCAGGGGGTTGAGAGAATAATTCCTGCTCCCCACTTTACGGAATTTGCCAGCACGATATCCGTTGCGATATCGCAGGCATGGAGTGAGATGACCATGTCCGGCTTCTCCGGTGGGATGTATTCGTTGATATTTCCGCTGACAAATTTAAGGCAGTCAAAGCCCTGTCTTTTTGCCGCGGCATTGCAGTATTCGATGACATCCTGCTTAAGGTCAACGCCGTACATTGTAACCTGCCGCTTTTTTATTACCGTGAAGTAGTAATACACGGCGAAGGTAAGGTAGCTTTTTCCGCAGCAAAGGTCATATATAACAGCAGGGCGGTCGGTGGGTAGCTTGTCCTCAACATCGCGGACTATTTCGAGAAAACGGTTTATCTGACGGAATTTTGCCTGCTTTTTGTCGTGAATTCTGCCCTCGGCATCGGATATGCCAAGCTCACGCAGAAATCCGATGTCACGGGAACGCTCAAGTATATACTGTTTCCCACCGTCTGTGATTTTGGCCTCTTTGGCATCCTCGGAGAATTTTCCCGATATGTGAATGCTTCCGGACTTGGAGCGTTTTATTTCCGCATCTCCTGCGGTTGTCAGTATGTTGACCTGTCTGTAATCTTCAAGTGCCATACGCACAAGCTCGGCGATATTATCTGCCGGAATATTTCGGCGATAGGTTTTGTTGTCCTTTGTAAACAGCTCTGAGGCGATGTAAACCGTTCCGTCGGGTTTCTTTGTAAGAACGGCGACTTCTTTTATGGCGTTTTTGTCCTCAGGCTTTGAAAAAACGGCTTTTTTTAATATGCGTCGCTGGGTTGCGTCTGCAATAAGAGCGTTAAGCTTTTCCTTTGGCATTTCTGTGACCTCTTGTTGATAGATTACCTTAATTATACCATAAAGCGAGGACAAAGTACAAGATATTATTGTAAATTTTCATCGTACAGGATAATTCACAAATTGTGGGTTTACTTTTTTGCGTTTGTGGTATATAATCTTCTTATAAATATCTTTATTACTGATTGGAGACTCGGCTTGTGACACTAAAAAAAGCGGCAGGAGCTGTCGGTTCGGCGCTTCTGTATTTCGGAATATATTTTGCATGGCAGTTTGTTGTTGGCTTCTGGGTGGGACTGGCGTATGAAGCCTATGCTTTGGCTGTGTACGGTACTTCTGCGGACATTCAGACAATGCTCGCTGATTTTTCACTTAAATATGCGGTGCATATGACGCTTGTTTCAAATGTTCTTGCGCTTATAACCTTTGCGGTGCTGTTCCGTATGCGAAAAAGAAAGCTTCGGGATGAGGTTCGCTTAACGAAACTAAGTCCTGCTATCTGCGGTATTTGCATACTTTTCGGTGCGGCGATGAACATATTTGTTATGGTTGTGATTTCATCTGTACCGTTTCCCGAGGCTTGGTGGGACCAATATAATTCTATGGCATCGGCAATTCCGGGGACGGCGGCATGGATATCTGTTCTCAGCACGGTAATTGCCGCGCCTATCGTTGAGGAGATCGTGCTTCGGGGGCTGTTTTACGGACGTCTTAAGCGCGGAATGCCCATGTTTGCCGCCATGCTCATATCTTCATGGATATTCGGGCTTATTCACGGTGCGGTGATATGGGTGATATATGCGGCTTTACTTGGTATGCTGATTGCGTGGATATACGAAAAATACCGTTCGCTTACCGCCGCCATACTATTCCATTTCGGTTTCAATCTGTGCGGATTTGCTCTTGGGTACTTTGAGAGTCTCTCGCCCGTGCTCATTATCCTTTCGGCTGTTGTATCTGTGGGACTTTTCGCATATATTCAGTTTTCCGCCCCCGGAAAGATCGAATTTACCGTGCCTGAGGAGGACAAGGCTACTGTTATCGGCGGCGACGGGGAAAATTAAAATAAAATCCCCGAATTTACAATTTACTCTTGAAATCCAAACGCAGATGCGCTATAATATTAGAAGATTTAATATCTTAATTATATAATTTCATTTGGAGGCTATTATGCTTAATTTATTTCTCAGTGCTGAGGCAGGTGCAGCTACTGCGGCTGCAGCAGGAGGTCAGAGCCTTATGACCATACTTATGCTGGTTGTTATGGTGGCTGTTTTCTACTTCTTTATGTACAGACCCCAGAAGAAGCAGGAGCGCGAAACCAACGCTATGCGTAACGGCTTACAGGTTGGCGATGAAATTACCACCATCGGCGGTATTATCGGCAAGATCGTAAGCATCAAGGAGGAAACTGTCATGATCGAAACAGGACGTGACGGTACAAAGATCCGTATTCTCAAGAACGCTGTCAAGAATGTTGACGTAAAGGCGGAGGATTGCTGACATAATCCATGCTTCTTTAGCATATAGATTACTGATAATGTCTGTATGCTAAGGAGGAATCGGATTGAAAAGCAATACTGCAAGGGACGAGTCCCGCGGGGGGACAGATTTTTTGTGGGCGGCACTTCGTGCATCGCTCATAGGTACATTTGCGGCTGTACTGCTTGCGCTTATCTTTTCTGCGGCGGCACTTGCTATGACTGACCCGGATAAGCTTGTGGGCGTATTCGGATACGCGGCGCTGTTTTTGGGTGCTGCTCTCACGGGTATCGTTTCCGTAAAGCTTGATTCGGGGCGGAGCTTACTTGCCGCGCTTGTTGGCGGAGTCGGATATGTACTTATTTTGTGGCTTATCTCCCTCTTTTTCCGTGCTGCTGCCGAAAATGCAGTATCACCGCTTATTATGGCACTTATGTACGCAGGATGTACTGCGGTGTCAATGCTCGGCGGTCTTATGGGACGCGGCAAGAAGCGGAAGATCGGTGTTTCAAAAAATAATCCGACGGATATTGTTCGAAAACAGCTCGGACGACTCTAAAACTGTGTCTCCCGTCCGATGACGGGAGGCATTTTCTTTTGATAAATGAAAGGAACAGAAAATGGTACACACATTCAAATTCGGCGGTCAGCGAATTGCATACGACAGTGTAAGCGGACTTGTTTTGCCGCTTAGTGAGCTTGCATACAAAATGCTTGATTACATTGAGCTTCCCATGGCTAAGGAGTGCTCATCAGCACTGCGCTATGACCTTGCCAAATTCGACAGTGCCGCCATAAGCGCTACATATGATGAGCTTTATTCTCTGTATCGCGACGGCAAGCTTTTTGCCGAGGGTGAGGCTGAGGAGAAGAAGCTTGGCGGCGGTGCTGTTATAGCTGTCGGTGAGGTGCTCTGCACCAGAGATAATCCCCATGTGCTTGATATTGCAAAGGCACTTGCCGACGAGGGTAAGGACACCTGCATACGCATAATTCCTGCCGACGAGGGTGTTTCTGCATTTTGTGAAGAGGAGCTTCACACGCTCCACAAGGAGCTTGAGAAGCTGTCCCGTGAGCAGGCAAAACGCGCCGCGGGAGATGTTGACGGCAAGCCGTTCTGCGCATTTAAAAGGCTTCCTGCCAAAGAGCATTGTGAGGATGTCTGCGTACACTGTTGGGCAAACAGACTGTGCTCACTTTCCTCTGCGCAAAATGTCATGTGCGAGCTTGAAAAGAAGCGTATTGAGTGTGTGATGATGTGTGAGACTGCGGCGAAAAAATAATATGTATTCTACAAAATTCTCCTGCGAGATATCGCAGGGGAATTTTTTTATTCTGTCATTTTTTTGTTTGCTTGTCCGTATATATTACTATACCAAAAAAACGGGGATGCGCTATGACGGAAAAAACACTTTTTGTACCGCTTCTTGAAAAATGCCTGCCGTGGCGTGTAAAGGATGAATTATACAGGCTTGCACAGCGTGGGATAATATCAGGGGAGAGTGTAAACGAAATAAGGCTTCGCGCCTGGCGACCGGCATCAATTACCTGCGGTGGAAAAAATACGGTGTTAGGTATAAAAATCACTGCGGCTGAGCTTAGCGAATGTGTAACAAAATTATGCCACGGGTCGGTATATGCCCACAGCGATACCATCAGAGCCGGATACATACAGCCGGGGGAGGGAATCCGTGTGGGAGTCTGCGGAACTCTTGCGGCAGACGGACGTGCGGTGCGCGAGATAACCTCAATAAACATACGAATCCCCCATATTATACGTGGGGTCTGCGAACAGCTTATGGGAATATGCTGTGGGTCAGAGAGAGTAAAATCCACGCTTATCTATTCACCGCCGGGGGTAGGAAAAACCACGGCACTGCGTGAGATAGCATCACGCCTTGGCGGTCCGCTTTCCCGAAGAGTCGCACTGATTGATACGCGCGGAGAGCTTTACATTTCGGAAATGTTTTCGGAAACCATATGTGACGTGCTGACAGGCTACAGCCGCGCCGCAGGAATCGAGATAGCGACACGCACACTTTCACCGGAGGTAATTATCTGCGATGAGCTTGGAGACTCGGAGGAAGCCTTGCAGATTCTAAGCTGTGCAGGTGCAGGAGTGCCCATAATAGCAAGCGCTCATGCTTCAAACCTGCACGAGCTGCTGGCAAGACCTAATATAAGGATGCTCCACGATAACCGCATATTTGAGGGGTATGCCGGACTGTCGCGTGAGTATGTAAACGGCAGTCTGTCAACCTGCTTTTCCTGCGATTATACACCTCACTGTGAGGCGTTGGAGGGTGAATGACTGTTCGTTTAATGGGTGCGGTGCTTATACTTACGGCGTCTTCAATGGGCGGAATTATTACTGCCGGTATGTGGAAAAAGCGAGTTTTACAGCTTGAAGCCTTTCATGAGCTTATAGTGCATATTGCAAGGCAGATTGACGGATACCTCACGCCCCTTGAAAAAATATACGCCGAGTATGACAGCACGGTGCTGTCACGGTGCGGTTTTCTTGAGGCGCTTCGGGAGTATGGCGGCGTGATGGCACTTGAAGAATGCAGGAGGAGCCTTTGTGTTTCTGATTCAGACATTTCGGAGCTTGCAGAATTCTTTAGCGGACTCGGACGGCACAGTGCCAAGGAGGAGGCTCGTCACTGCGCATATTTTGAAAGGCAAATAGGCGATATTGCAAGGAAAGCGAAAGATGAGCTTGCCGCCAAAACAAGACTGTGCCGCGGATTCGGTATTCTACTTGGAATTATGCTGGCGGTAATCTTAATATAGTGGAGATACATATGGACGTAAGCTTAATATTAAAGGTAGCCGGAATAGGATTAACGGTCAGCATAGCATATCAGCTTTTATCAAAGTACGGACGGGAAGAACAGGCTGTGCTTGTGTCGCTTTCCGGTATTATTATAATAATGCTTATGCTGACTGACAAGCTGGGCGTGCTGTTTTCAAGCATTAGATCGGTGTTTGGGTTCTGATATGATAAAATACTGCGGAGTAGCGTTGTGCGCCCTTGCGGCTATACTCATACTGCGCGCCGAGAAAAGCGAATTTGCCGGTTATGTCAGCCTTGCGGCATCGGTAATACTTCTCGGTGCGGCACTTACAACATTTTTGCCCATGATGGAGTACATAAAAGGCATAATGTCAAAAACGGAGTTCGGACCTTATCTTGAAACGCTTACAAAAGCACTTGGAATAACGCTGTGCGTGCAGGTTGCCTCGGATATATGCCGTGACTTGGGTGAGGGTGCTCTCGGTGCAAGGCTGGAGCTTATCGGCAAGGCGGAAATACTGCTTCTTTGCCTGCCTCTTATCAGTGACTTGCTGGAGCTTGCGGCACACCTTATTAAAATATGAGATATACGATAAAATTCTGTGTTTTTATTACGGTTATTTTGTGTTTTTCTTTTGCGCTCAAAGCGACGGGCGAGAATGAAGCTGCGGCTGAGCTTTACAGTGCCGACGAGTTTGATGTGGAGTCTATTATTGATGCTATTCCGGATGAAACAGCAAAAAAGCTTCCCATGGGAGACATTTTTTCCTCGGAGGACATTTATGAAAGCTTTTCCTTTGAATATTTCTTCACTCTTATAAAAAACACGCTTTTTTCTGCTATATCCGATAGCGTAGGCACACTTTCTTCGGTCATGGGACTTATAATAGCCGCATCCGCGCTGTCTGCGCTGAAAGGGGTGCTTCGTTCTGATTCGCTGACCGTACTGTTTGAATTTTTGTCCTGTATATGCCTTATGCTTATGCTGTATAACAGCATATACTCGCTTGTGGAGAGTGTACGCTTATATCTTACACAGCTCACCGGCATTGTGGGCGCAATGATACCCGTAATGATAGCCATAGGAACGGCAGGGGGGAATCTGAGTGCATCCGGAGTATCGGCGAATGCCATGATGCTTGGTATTGCCTTTGTGGAATCGCTTGCTGTGGGAGGGTTGTTCCCCGTATTACAGCTTAGCTTCGGGATTTCCATAGCTTCCGGATTCGGGGGACTCAGACTTAGCGGCATATCGAAGCTTGTGCGCGGCGTTTTTACATGGATACTTGGACTTATATCGGCTGTTATCTCCGCTGTCATGACTTTCCAAACATCAATTGCCTCACGTGCGGACAGCCTGTCAATGCGTGCCGTTAAATTTGCCGCATCCAAAGCGGTGCCTGTTGTGGGAGGGATAGCAAGCGACGCGGTTTCGGCGGTGGCAGGCAGTCTTTCTCTTGTCAGGACAACCGTGGGATGGGTTGGAGTTATAATTATAGCTGTGCTCACTCTGCCTGTTATTGTGAAAATAATTCTAATGAGGCTTTGCGTGAATATATCCTGCACTGCCGCGGATATTATCGGACTTGAACGGGAGAGGAATCTTCTTTCCGATATGTGCGGATTGCTTGGCTTTTTAGCGGCGGTATGTGTAATTTGTGCGCTTATGTTTGTATATGCCGCCGCGCTGTTTGCTAAAACCGCGTCTGCACTTATGTAAGGGGGACACTGTGGAAATAAGGGGATTTATACTGTCGCTTGTGGGTGCCGCGGCGGCGTGTTCGCTTGTGGAGGGCTTTTTGCCGGACGGCGGAGTGAAGAAATATGTGAAATATCTGGCATCCCTTGTTATATTGGCGGTACTGCTGGCCCCTCTTGGCGATATTATTGAAAAGTTGCCGTCGCTTGCATATGCCGGTGAATTTTCATATGACAGCGTAGATGCGCTGGCACGTGCCAATTCCATTGTTGCCATGCACATAGAGAAGGCACTTTGCGAGAAGTTTTCAATCGGGGAGGGGGACATCGAGGCGAAATATGACGGAGAGCGGATTGTTGTAAGGGCGAGAAAAAGACCGTGGCTGTACGAGGGGGACATTGTACTTTATATTACAAATAACTTCGGTGTGGAATCGGAGGTGAGCTTTTATGAATGAGTCAGGTACATTTAGACGTATGGGGCATATCATGCGTGAAAAGAAAAGTATATGGCTTATCGGGGCGGCACTTTTACTTGGAATATGCCTTATGTTGTACGGCGGCGACAGCGGAGCATCGAGGGCACCTTCGGGGGGGACGGAACAGTTTCTTGATACTGCCGCACTTGAAGCGGAGGTAAAGGAGTTGTGCGAGCGAGTGAGGGGGGTGTCCGATGCCGCAGTGATGATAACACTTGACACCTGTGCTGAGCAATTGTATGCCCGTAATGTGAAGAGCACGAAAAGCTCAGATGACAGCGATGAGCGTGTGGAGTATGTGACAACCTCTGACGGTCTTGTACCCGTAGGGCAGGTCATGCCGCGCATACGCGGCATTGCCGTAGTGTGCGGTGGGGGAGATGATGCGGCGGTAAAATTAAGGCTTACCGAGATGCTGTGTGCGCTGTTTTCGGTACCTGCAAGCTCGGTAAGCATTATTGGCGGAAAATAATTTTGCCAA
The DNA here is from genome assembly GCA_904501985.1 of uncultured Clostridia bacterium. Classification (GTDB taxonomy): domain Bacteria; phylum Bacillota; class Clostridia; order Oscillospirales; family CAG-272; genus Flemingiibacterium. The sequence goes on along the minus strand of CAJGCT010000035.1, from coordinate 9,369 downwards.
GGTATAACGGACGGATGTCCGGCATATGTATGTAACAGTTCAATTTATGAAAGGGGAACTAAAATGGACGAAAATATGATTCATGAGACAGATGAGAGTACAGGTACGGAGCTTGTCTGTGCAGAGACTGAGACTCGTTTTGCAAGAAGCATAAAAAAGGCTAAGAGTATTGCCGGGAAGATCGGCACACGCAATATCGTTGTTGCCTGCTCCGTTGTGCTTATCGGTATGGCGGTAATACTTAACTTCGTGATGTTCGGTAACTCTAAGCCGTCACTTGGAGAGGGCGATATTCTCGGTACGGGACTTAACGAAAACGAGGATAATGGTACATCACAGCCAAACGATGCTTACTTCGCATCGGCGCAGTTGTCACGCAAGCAGGCGCGTGACCAGGCGTTGGCTGTACTTCAGACTGTGGTGGATAGTGCAAGTGCCGACGCTACGGCAAAGGAACAGGCATCAAGCGACATCAGCCGCATAGCTTCTGAGATACAGATAGAGTCAAACATCGAAACTCTTATAAAATCCAAGGGCTTTGAGGACTGCGTTGCGGTTATAGGAGAGGGAAGCGCAAGCATAATTGTCCGCTCGGACGGACTTCTTCCCAATGAGCTGTCCCAGATCAAGGAGATAGTTTACGAGCACGCAGGAATTGACCCTGTAGGAATTAAGATCATCGAACAGAACAGCGAAGCATGACTTAGTCTTGGTAAAACAAAAACGGCGGGAGATAACCCTCGCCCTACGACCGAGATCATCGGTATCCTGTAGGGCAGGGGCTTGCTCCTGCCGTTTTTAATATCAAGATATATTAGTTTTTGCCAATAGTCTTAGCAACGTCCATGAGGTCCTCAAGCACTGCTCTCTTTTCAGCACAGCGAACCTTCATAGCGTCAAGCTGTTCTTCACTGAACTTTTCGAGGTCGCCATCCTTCAGCTTGTTCTTGTACATACGGTCAACAACAAGCGCCCAAGCGATATCGGTTGCAACAAGCTTTCCGTCGCGCTCACATACAACAAGGTCGGACTTGCCCTCAAGGATGAGGTCTACAGCAAAGTCACCCATGCGTGCCGCAGTGAGTCTGTCGCGAAGTGTGGGAGCACCGCCGCGCACCATATGTGCCAGACGGATAAAGCGTGAATCAATGTTAGCTTCTTTATTCATACGCTCGGTGAGGTTTTCACCAAAGCCCTTAGGCATACCCTCGGAGTGCATTATGAGGAAGCTTCTCTGACCCTTTTCGCGAAGCTCGATGAGCTTTGCAATGCAGGCGTCCTCGTCAAAAGGAAGCTCTTTTACAGCAACGGCATTAGCACCGCACGCAATTCCGCATTCAATGGCGATATAGCCTGCATCACGTCCCATTACCTCTATTACTTCGCCGCGCGCGTGGGACTCACAGGTATCTCTGAGGCAGTCAGCCGCGTGGAGAACAGTGTTCATAGCGGTGTCAAAGCCTATGGAATAGTCGGTTGAGGTGATGTCGTTGTCAATGGTGCAGGGGATACCAATTGTGGGAATGCCGCGCATGGAGAGGTCAGTAGCACCGCGGAACGTACCGTCGCCGCCGCAGGCGATAATTCCGTCGATCTCGTTATCCTTACAGGTCTTTATAGCCTTTGCCATGCCTGCTTCGGTTGCGAACTCGTCACAGCGGTCGGAGTAGAGAATCGTGCCGCCCCAACCGGAGATGTTGGCTACATCGAGGGAAGTGAGACTGCGAAGCTCGCCGCTGATAAGACCGGTATAACCCTTGCATATACCAACTACTTCAACGCCGCGTGCAAGAGCGGAACGAACAACTGCGCGTACCGCCGCATTCATACCGGGGGCATCTCCGCCGGATGTGAGCACACCGATTTTTCTGAATCTTGCCATGATATTTATCTTCCTTTGCATTATGAATTTTTTGTGATTTCGTGAAATTTTTCACCCAAACTATATTGTAATATATTTTAGGCGAAAAATCAAGAGGTTATTCGACATTTTTTACATTTTTTTCTTAATGATTGCCGTAGTGCGGGCAAATAGGGCGGTACATGGCGTCAAAACAGCATAAAAGCTGATATTTTACATATCAAAACCGTCACACTGAATCTGTGTGACGGTTTGAATTTACTTAAAAAAGTTTCTCAGCCCGAGAAGCTTTCGGAATTTTATAAGATATAAGGTTATAAGATGGGTTGCCGCGATATCGTAGAGCAGAAAGGTGAAATTGCATATAGCAAACAGTGGCAAAGTAAATCCAAGCCCCGTATCCGGAATGTGGAGAATGTAGTTTGCGAAAATCACGGCAATTATCATCATAAGGTTGAAGCAGCTGAATTTGAGTATCCATGCCACAACATAGTGAAGCCGCTCAAACATTGCCTTGAATATGGGATAAACGCCGCCGAATATAAGATACAAAAGAGCTCCGAATTTATCGGGGACGATGAGCATTGAAAGTATACCTGCAACAAGCCAGATAAGATAGGGATAACCGCCTCTAAGCTCTATTACGGCTACCATTATGAGAATGGACGCGAGAGCCACGGAAGTCAGATCAAGCACTGTAATTACTGAGCCAAGAAGAAGTATAACCACGCTCAGTGCCGCAAGAATGGCTGAAAGAGCCATTTTTTTTGTTTTTTTCATGGCTTATTTCATTAACAGCAGGAGATAAGGTCTCCGCCGCAGCACTCACACAGACAGTCGGCACAGATAAGTCCCGTGCAGATGTCGCAGGGAGATGAGGTCACATTGCGTGCGGTACGGTATCCGCCGCCGAAGCTTTGTGTGTTCTGACGTATGCGATCAAGGGTCGTGCGGTATTCGGTGTTTTGCGGGTCAAGATAGCAGGCAGTTTCAAGATATTTCTGCGCATCGTAATACCAGCCGCGCTGAATAAGCACGCATCCCTTTAAAAAATTCCATTCGGCATTTCGGTTTGACTGTGCAACTGCATCAAGTATCAGCTCCGCATCGGAAAAACGCCGTGCATTGATAAGCTCACGCACACGGCTGTAGTCGCTGAATGCTCCGCCGGACGAATATGTGCCGGAGCCGCCCTGCGAGGAATAACCACTGCCTGCGGTGCGCTCTTTCTGTATCTGATCGTATGCCTCGTTGATCTCTTTCATTTTTTCTTCTACGAGATCGGACAGGGGATTATTTACATAGTTGTCGGGATGGTATTTTCGTGCAAGCTCACGGTATGCCTTTTTTATTTCTTCGTCAGTTGCGGTGCGCTCAACGCCCAGCACCTTGTAAGGGTCTATCATCGTTTCATTTCTCCATCTTCCGCAGGTTTTGCGGAGTTTTTATTAAGTATTTCGGAAATAACTCCGGGAAGTCCCAAATAGATTATGTTTCGTATGATCTCACCGTATTCGGGCACTGCCGAAAAATCAATCAGCTCTGCAGCGGCTTCAACGCCCATAAGCTCCATTGTAAGTGCGCTTTCAAGCACCTGAATGTTACGTTCAAGCTCTGATGTCGGATCGCTGTACATTGCCGAAAAAGGATTGTACGCTCCGGACTTTATATCGGACCTAAGATCATCTATAGCATCAATAATGTAGATGAATCTGCCGATATGCCGCCCGATTTCATAGGCTATGCGGCATTTCTCGCTCCCCTCGGTGAAGCCGTAAGAGCACACATATGCCATAAGCTCGCCGAAAGGCTCTGCCGCGCGGTCAAGCGAGGCGCAGTTTTCTTTTTCAAGGTGAGAAAGGCATGACAGCTTATCTCTAATAAATTCTTCGGTGCTGTCCTCCATTTTTGCCCGCTTTCTTATAAGTGAGGCGGCAGGGAGAAGCAGATATGAGATAAGCCGCTTTGTGCCGCGGTCATCATTTATATCGTCGCGGATTTTGTGGTAGGTAAGGACAGATGAAATCCTTGCGCAGTAATCAAGCTGATTCGCTTCCGTCAGGACGGAGCGTTTTTTTGTGGGGTGAGTAAGACAGCGGCGTTTTTCAATCTTTCCTTTCTCAGAGGATAACGCCATGCGCACTACCGCAAGGAAAACGAAGTCATAGCTTAGCGACAGACGTGATATGCAGGTGGTATTTCGCCCCAGTGCCGCGCACAGTCCGCAGTATACTGCTCGGTAAAGTTCGTATTCCTTTACCTTCAGTTCGGCGGCAACAGGCTTTATATATCCGAACACTACACCACCTCCAAGCGTATCACTCTAATAATTTTACTCCAAAGTCATATATTACACCTTACGACAGATTGAACATTTTGTAAATCTTTTTGGGTTTCGGTGTTCATTTTTACGTATTGGCACAAAAAGTGCCGCGCAGGCGCGGCACTTTTTATATCAGTCTTCGTTATTATCTTTTTCATCAGACTCGCTGTCAGGAATTTTGATGATCTTAACTTCCTCGACCAATTTATCATCGACCTTGGTGACTTCAATATGGAGATTTTCAAAGTCGAACTCCACGCCTTCCTCCGGAAATTCGCCAAGCTGCATGGTGACCCATCCGCTGACTGTCTGGGGAAGCTCATCCTCGTCATCGGCGTGCATTTCAAAGAGCTCAAACAGCTCAAGAGTCTTTGTATCGCCGGTAAGCGTTACTGTTCCGTCGGAATGCTCTGTTACCTGTTCTACAACCTCATCGTGCTCGTCCCAGATGTCACCCACAAGCTCCTCTATAACATCCTCAAGTGTAACAATACCCATCGTTCCGCCGTAGTCGTCAAGAACCACTGCCATATGGGCTTTGGACTGCTGGAACTGTGTGAGAAGCTTTGATATCTTAATATGACAGGTAACAAGGAACGGCTTTTTCAGGACAGACACTATATCAGAATTTCTTTCCTTGCATATATAGAAGAAATCCTTTTCGTGGAGTATACCGATAATATTATCAATGGTTTCCTCGTACACGGGCAGACGTGAGAAGCCTGTAGTGTGGAATATTTCTGTTATCTCCTCAAAGGATGCATCCTTTTCTACAGCAATTACATCCACACGGGGGGTTATTATATCAGCCGCCTCAGCATCAACAAACTCTATTGCCGAGCGGATAAGCTCGCCCTCCTGCTCGTCTATGCCGCCGTCCTGCTGAGCTTCGTCAACAATAGTCATGATTTCTTCATCGGTCATAGCCTGTGTGCCGTCAAGATTGAACATTTTGGCAAGAAGCTTTTTCCATGCGCGGAAAAAGAGGTTGAGCGGAGTGAAGAGAATCATTATTGCTTTGATAAACGGTGCTATTGTCATTGCAAAACCGTCGGGTTTTTCCTTGGCGATGCTTTTAGGAGAAACCTCACCGAATATCAGTACGAGGACTGTGGTTGCCGCCGTGGATATAGCCGCTCCGCTTGTGGGGAACCAGGCAACAAGCATAACCGTAGCGATGGCGGTGAGTCCGATATTAACTATATTATTTCCTATAAGTATGGTCGAAAGCAGGGAATCGTAATCCTCCGAAAGCTTCATAACAAGTTCTGCGCGCTTGTTGCCGTCAGAGGCTAAGTTTTTCATTCGCACGCGATTGAAAGTATTAAATGCGGTTTCTGTCGCCGAAAACAGGGCGGACATAGCGATAAGTACGACTATCGCAATTATCATTGATATTGTATTGCCGTCAAGCATGATCTTCTCCTGAATTAAATTTATCTGTGATTTTTTGGTTCAAGTATACAGAAAATCATGGCGGCGAAATATGTGTTGCTGTTTTGTTAGCTGTAAAGCATCGTCGGGCAGGTATGGGGTTATCGCTCATTTGTGAATATCACTCCTTATGTGTATATTACTACCATTATACATTACATTTTACAATTTTGCAAGCTTTTACGGAAAAAATCTTTAAATATACTGATAATTTTGCTCTTTTGCAGGTACAGTTGACAAAAACGGACGTGTGTTGTATAATTTAATTACGGAATCGAAATTTCAGAAAGGAATCACATAAAAATGAAATTTTTAAAGCTTATGCGCGTGCCTGCGGCACTTTTGATGGCGCTGTTTATGCTGTTTTCTGCTTTCGGATGCAGTGTGGACGAGCTTAGCGACGGTCTGTCGCTCGCCGGAGATATAATAGAGCTTATTGATGAAATCGGGGCTGAAAATACAGTATCGGCGGACATCAGTGGAACGCCTGAGGAACTGACAGATGAGCAAACCCAATCGCCTATTTCCGAGGACGGATATTATTACAGCCGTGACGAGGTTGCGCTGTACATTCACACATACAAAAAGCTTCCCGAAAACTTCATCACTAAATCTGAGGCAGAGGATCTCGGTTGGAGCGGCGGATCGGTGGAACGCTTCCTTGAAGGAGCGGCTATCGGCGGAGACAGATTCGGCAACAGGGAAGGAATACTCCCCAAAAAAGACGGGCGAGTTTATTATGAGTGTGATATAGACACAAACGGTGAACCGTCGCGCGGAGCAAAGCGCATTGTATATTCAAACGACGGTCTCATATATTACACGGACGACCACTATGAGAGCTTTGTGCGCTTATACGGCGAGGAGTAACGGAGGTTTTGTATGAGAGTTATCGTACTTGACGGCGCATGCTTTACAAGTAAGGCGGAGACCCATGAATACATAGCAAAAATGCTTGGCTTCCCTGCGTATTACGGAAAAAACTTGGACGCTCTTGACGACAGCCTGCATGAGCTGCCGCGGGACACGGGCATTATTATTGTAAATGCCGCCGCGGCAAGATGTGCGCTGTCCGATTATGCCGACGGCATATTTGAGGATTTTTTCGATGTGCTTGGCGGCAGATTCAGGGTTTGCATATTTGAATAAGCATGACGAAATCAATAAGGTTTATTATAAGAAGTTGGAAATTGCGGTTTAACGTAAACTGCCCGAACAATCCGGATTACTTCCGGATCGTTCGGGCGTTTTTGTCTTCAATAATATAAAATACTGTTTAACAGGGGTTATGATGATTGTTTTGCCCCGACTACTTAACCGATTATCCCAACAGAGCACGCGCATTCGGGTAAATTGGGATTTCTGGAATAAGCCAGCAGTCTTGCCCACATAAAGAGGGCGAATGCGGCTTCGATTGCATAGCGCAGTGTATTGTCGGATGCACCTATGGCAAGCTTGTGTGAGAAAAGAAGATTAGGGATGGCTGACGTAAGAAGCAGGATAGGGGCAACAGAGGCGGTTATAAGATACAGTCTGTGGGATATGATTCCCAGCTGTATACGGGATTCGCCGAGAAAATACACCATTGCGGCAAGAAGTGCTACTTGTCCTATTATTTTATTTGGGGAGGTCATGAGTATTGAGTTGTCAAAATAGATTCTGATAAGGCATACTGCACACCACGCGGTGGGGAAGAAAGAAGTAATCGCCGTGGGGAGTGCATATTTTTGCTTTTTGAGGGTAAGAGCAAAAAAGTATATTATTGCCGGCACGCAGAAGCACATTTCAACAATATCGAATTTTGAAGGCTCGATGTTTTTAAAAAATACACCGTACAGTGAGGTAAGAAGATCAAACATAAGAAGCAGTGCCGATGCAAAGGCCGCAAATGCTGTAAAATCGGTGTGCGGGAAGGTGTAATCGCCGGTACGCGGCATAGCTTTGATAAAAGCGGCGACCGCAATAGCCGCGCATGCTACGGCTAATATAATATGGAAGAGATTCGGCAGAACGGAGCCGTGATAATAGACGCCGTAACGCGCATCAAGGAAAAATGCGCTGAGAATGCAGCGCACTGCGGCAAAGCAGAGCGCGCATATGACACTTACGGCAAGAAAAATGATGGGAGTGGTTTCATATCGCTTCATAGGTAAACATCCTCACTGTGATATAATATTGTTTATGTGTATTATAACTCATATATATGAAGAAAATATTAAGAAACGCCAAGTTTTCAAAAAATATCCCTCTAAGGTGTATAATGGCGGCACAGCAGAGAATAATGTACAATGTGCACAAAAATATTCACTTAAATTCTACAAATATTTCTTTTTGGCGGTTCGGTAAAAAACTGTGAAATCTATTGACAAATTTGAAATAATGTAGTATACTATAGGAGTTGACGTGCGTTTAATGGCGGGAGGTTGCAGCAAAGCAGTAAACGAAGCCTGCTTTTGCTGGGTAATTTCCGCCGGAGTATGTCCGATATTTAACCGGGCGTTGTCAATCAGGCATTTGTGCCGTATGTTTCTATGCTTCGCATACCCGCGTTTTTCTCGTTTTGAGTTGGTGCGGTTTTTGTATGGGGAGTAAAGAAACACCCGACACAGTGTTTGAACAAAATCGCCCTCCAATTACTAAAAAGGAGGCAAAAGCAATGGCAGTCAAGGAAAAGATCAGAATTCGTCTGAAGAGCTACGATCACACACTCGTTGATCAGGCCGCTCAGAAGATCGTAGAGACCGCAAAGAGAAACGGCGCAGCTGTTTCCGGTCCGATTCCGCTCCCTACCGAGAAGGAGATCGTTACGATCCTCCGTGCTGTTCATAAGTATAAGGACAGCCGCGAGCAGTTTGAATTGAGAACTCACAAGAGACTCATCGACGTAGTTAAGCCCTCGCAGAAGACAGTCGAAGCACTGATGGGACTTGAATTACCCGCCGGCGTTGAGATAGAGATCAAGCTCTAATCCCATACGGCAGCTCGAAAGAGCAACCAAAGGTCATGTTGGCGTAATCACGAAAGTGAAAATTCAAAGCGTCAACCAATAATCTTAGGAGGAAACCAAAATGAAGAAAGCCATTATCGGCAAGAAGATCGGCATGACTCAGATCTTCGACGAGATCGGAAATGTAATTCCGGTAACCGTAATTGAAGCCGGCCCCTGCACTGTAGTTCAGAAGAAGACCGTAGAAAATGACGGTTATGAAGCAGTTCAGCTCGGATTCGGTGGAGTCAAAGAAAAGCATATGACCAAAGCAGAGATCGGTCATTTCAAAAAAGCGGGTGTTGATAACAAGAAGCACCTGAAGGAATTCCGTCTTGATGACGCAGCTTCCATGAATGTCGGTGACGTGATTACCGCCGATACCTTCGCCGCAGGCGAGAAGGTCGACATTACAGGTACATCCAAGGGTCACGGCTATTCGGGCGTTGTTAAGAGATGGGGTCAGCATCAGATGCGTATGACACACGGTAACGGTCCTGTTCACCGTCACATCGGTTCTGTTGGTATGAACTCCACACCTTCAAGAATCTTCAAGAACAAGCACATGCCCGGTCAGTACGGTAACGTTAAGTCCACCGTTCTGAATCTGGAAGTAGTAAAGATCGACGCGGAAAAGAATATTATTGCAGTTAAGGGTGCTGTTCCCGGTTCCCGCGGCAACATCGTATTCATCCGCGATTCTGTAAAAGCATAAGCGGAAGGAGGAAACATCACTATGCCTAACATGAAAGTTATGGATATGGC
>CAJGCT010000034.1 GCA_904501985.1 uncultured Clostridia bacterium | reverse complement strand
TATCACCGGTAGAGGGAGCTGCAGGAGTGGTGGTAGTATCACCGGTAGAGGGAGCTGCAGGAGTGGTGGTAGTATCACCGGTAGAGGGAGCTGCAGGAGTGGTGGTAGTATCACCGGTAGAAGGAGCTGCAGGGGTGGTGGTTGCACCTGCGGTAGCAGCCTCGTTAGAGAGAGCTACGAATACAGGCATCTTAACTGCTTCGCCCTGGAAAGAGGTGGTGTGGTTCTGATGCTTACCCTCAGCGTTGATATCGTTGAGCTGATAGGTGAAGCCGAGCTTACCGGTCTTGATCATGTCAAGCTCACCCTTGGTGCAGGGGATACCTACTTCAACAACATAGCTGGTCTCGGTGTAGGTGGTAGCGTAAGCGATAGAGGAGTAGTCGATTCTGTCGTAGTGATCAACAAGACCGTAGCAAGCGTAGCCGTAAGCGTCAACTGCTACCTTGATGGTATCTGTAGGAGAACCGTCAAGAGAAAGTCTGAACTCGATGTTATCGTTAGCATAGGGGTTGTTTCCGATAGCGAAAGTCTCACCCTTGGTAAGAACATCGTCATCCTCAACGAGAGCGCAGATGTAAAGAGTGGTGTCGTCATAGAGGAAGTATACGTCAGCCTTAGCGGTGTTGTTCCACTCAGTGCCGTAGGCGTTAGCTGCAGTACCGAGATCCTTGAGGCTGAAAGAATAGTTGTAAGCGTCATCAAGAACGCCGTCAACCTTAGCGGTGCCCTTCTTGATAGCTCCGTCGAAATCAGCGCTTGCGCCAACTGCGAGAAGGCTCAGAGAAAGAGCTGCTGCGAGGAACATAGTAGCAAATTTCTTCATGATTATTTTCCCTTCGTAAAATTAAATTTGGTATGATTCAGCCGCGCCGCGGCTAAAATCCGTTTTGAGAAAGATGAATTACGGCCGTAAAACGTTTCTCGTTGACATAATAATTATAGCAAAAATACGCCCAATTGTATATGTACATTTGTGCCTCTAAATGAATATTTATGGAACGTTTGATTGCATTTCCAATTTACATTTTGTTATTTGTGTCAAGCATTCATAAACCGTCGTGACAGCTTTGGTTTAATGGTCATATATCAAGCAAAGCACATTCTAAAGATATTGTAAAGAAAGCCCCTCTGCCGTAAGGCAGAGGGGGCAAATATCAGTATTTGATTATTTCTTGATAAGAACAACGTTGTCAACACAGAAATCATGTATAAAGCTTGCGTTGGGTCCGCCGTAGAAGCCAAGAGTAAGAGGAGTAGCCTCGGTTACGGTAAACTCAATAGTCTTTGTAAACCATTCGTTTGATATATTGAACGCATCCGCTGCAGCTGCATTGAACAGCTTATCAGCCGCTATACGAATATTGGACTTTTCACCACTATTCGCAGTCTTGCAGTCAACGCTGAGCATATAGTCGCCGGGCTCAAGAGTAAGACCTGTGCTGAAATATACTTTTCTGAGGTTGAATTCTCTGCCGGTAACGGTAACATAGCCGTCCTCGTTCCATGCAACATTGTGATCGTGGTAGTACTTGGGCTGATCCTTTAAAGCCGCGCCATTAGCATCGTAGTGATAGTCTTCACCAGCATTTGCAAACCAAGCAGTCTTAGTAGTATCGAGGCCTTCCTTAACGATCTCGGGAGCAGCAGCAAAGTCGCCGTTAGCAATAAGGTTGCTCTCTGCCTCAGGCTTTACCTCAGGCTCTACCTCAGGCTTTACCTCTTCATTAGCACCACCCTGCTTCTTAAGAAGAAGCACCATGATAATACCGATATTGGGGATATCGTTGCCGTCGTCAGATTCTCTGTAGGTAAGACCGGCGCCGGAAATGTTAAGTGCCGCAGAAGCATCAGCCTTGATGCTTATAGAGGTTATGGAAACGCCGCTTTCAATTTCAACAGAAGCACTTACAGCAGTGTTTTTGTCAGCACTCAAAGCAAAGCTGTCGGAGGTGATAACCTGACCGTCGCTGAGCACAAACTCAACAACTGCATTTGCAGTGCCGCTCACGTCTGCTCTAAAGGTATAAATGCCGCTTCTTGCATTTATAGCGGATGTATCATATTTCGCCTCGGTGTTAAGACCGGGAACAGCCGCTACGCTCATAATAGAAGGAACAACAGAAGGAACAACGGAATTACCTTTTACAGTCTCGTCAACACCGTCACGGAAGTCGCTGGAGTAAATCACGCCTGCATCGTTCCAAACCTTGAAGTTTGCAACGTCAATAGGCTCAACGAAGGTGCCATTACCCTTGTTAATTGTGAGTCGGAGGCTCTTATTCGCAGCTTCGATAGGAGTAAACTGACCCTCGAAGTGTACCCATTCATTTCCCTTCTCAAGTTTGAATAGAGGGAAATATTTACCATCAGCGGCAACCGACCATCCAGGGAAATTCATGGTAAAATTCTCACCGAGAAGCGGAACAACATACTGTTCGTTCATAGCTACATCAGTTTTTCCACTAGCCGGCCAACCGTTAGGCTGAGCTTCTTCGATTTTAATACCATCTTTACTAGGAATCTGTAGACGAATTAAGGTAGCATTGTTCTTGGAATCTGCGGAAAGACGTGCATCAAAACTTACATAGTAAGTTTTGGCAAGAACTTTCTCAGCAATGGTAAATGTAACAAAGTCCGCCACAGACGTTGGGCGCTCCGGAACATAGAGGTAAGGATCAGAAACTGTAATGTTACCCTGAGAGCTTACAGTTACACCGGAAAGAAGATTGTCATCAGCCTTATCAAGCTCTGTCGTGGAATCGTCCTTTCTAATAAGGGACATATTCTTTATGTCAACAGGCAGGTTGGGGTTGGTAACGGGATTATTTTTATCAACCACATTGGAGCTTCTGTTGACTGCCTTTATCTCAATTTTTTTAAGAAGTCCGCTTTCGGGAATTGCCATAAGCTCAGCCTTGTCGCCAATGTTCTTCCATGCAGTGTCTGTTTTAAGATTCGATATAAGCGTGTACGACTCTTCACCAACATATACTGTAACGGTTACATCAACAGCACTGTCGTATACAAAAGTGTCCTTTGCTGGCGATGCCACATAATCGGAAAGGATATCAGCAATGAAGCCTCCGCAGCGGATATCGCCGTCAAGCTCATATACACCGGGTTCAATCTCAATGCCGGCACCGTTTTCGCCAAAGGTATAAACAATAGTCATATCTTTGCCCGATGAAAGCTCGGCTCTCTGATAATTTTCAGCCTCTGTTCTTGTAAACGTTACATTATAATAAGATGCTGTTGTGAAGTGCTCATTCTCTTTGTTGTCTGACTCAAAGGTATAGCCGTTCTCGCCGTTTACAGGGTGTGTACCTGAACCATCCACATACCACACCTTGAAATTGTCAATATCAAAAGACTGCGCATATCTGTTAGATGTGCTTCCCCAAGCGTAGAACGCAAGAGCGTCGCCCTTGGCTACGTTAATATACTCGAGCTCATAATGCTTCCAATCCTGTTCAAGAAGCACATACGTACCGTTGTTTTTGAGATCAGTTTTAGTGTAAGCTGACTTTGATACATCCGGATCGCAATTGTTCGTGGGGATCCAATAATTTCTATTCTGCGAACTTGAGCCGTTTCTTACACGAAGCTTGAGATATTTAGCCTCTTTACTGTTTTTAATACTATCCTTAACGCCAATACCGTCGGTTGTCATACGCGCATCAAAGGAAATGTAGTATGTGCCTGCAGCAGGTGCAGAACCAATATTATAGTAGGCATAATTGTCTCTGTTGCTTCTGTTAGAAATGCGGAGGTAATAGTCGCCGATAGTACTATCTGCGTCAGCCTTTGCCGAAACAGAGCCATCTGCAACAGTCGGCGTAACACTGCCAAGCAGGTTTTCAGCAGCTTCGGTGTCATTATCTGCACCGTTTGACGCCATCAGCGGCAGACTTGACAGTACAAGTGTTGCCGAGAGAAGCGCCGAAAGAATTCTCTTAGTCTTCATAATAAATTCTCCTCTAAAAAATTTTTCCTCAATTTTTTGCTTATAGCCTTGAATAGGCTAAAATGCAACAAGCACAGTGTAATTATATCACACTACCCTTCTGTTGTCAAGCATATTTTGCTATTTTAGTCATTTTTTCTATACTTCAAAAATAATGCCCGAAAATAATTTTATTTTTTTGTTGTAACTATAGATTTTTTAGAAAATTTATGATATAATTACGGTATTGTACCATAAAATACGAAAATGAGGTTTTAAGTCATGACAAATTACAAGTTAGGCTTTATTAACGGAAACACGCTAAAGATAATCGCGGCAGTAACAATGCTTATTGACCACATAGGTTATATTCTTCTTCCGCAGTACCGTTTTCTTCGGATAATAGGACGCCTGGCTATGCCTATCTTCGCTTTTATGATAGCCGAGGGGTGTAAGTACACAAAAAACAAAAAGCGCTATCTTTTCACAATAGCAGCTCTCGCTTTTATATACCAGGTTGTATATTATCTGTACGACGGCACTACGAAAATGTGTATTCTCGTAACGTTCTCGCTGTCAATAATAATGATATACGCCCTGCAGTATTTTTACAAGATGTTTTTTGCAAAGGATGCTTCCCTCCTAAAAAAAGCATTTGCGGCACTTGTATTTCTGGCGACTGTTGCAGGTACATACATATTTGTAAACCGTTTCAACGTAGATTATAACCTTTACGGATGTCTGCTTCCCGTATTTGCAGCCACAGTCAACATTCCCGACACCGCTCCGAAGTTCTTCAAGCGTTTCAACTGTATTCCCGTAAGCGTTTTCATGCTTGGTATAGGACTTTTGTACCTCTGTTACAAGCTCGGCGGCATTGGCGGCTTGCAGACATATTCTCTGCTTTCAATACCGATCCTGTTCCTCTACTCCGGCAAGCGCGGCAAGTATAAGATGAAATATTTCTTCTACATTTTCTATCCTGTACACCTGTTTATTCTCGAACTTATATCGGTACTTATAAAATAAAAAACACGAGGCATCCGAAGTAACGGATGCCTCGATCTTTCTTTATTAAACTCCGCTGTGCTGCAGGAATGCCGCAGTTTTCGGAGATTTGGGATTTGTAAACAACTCTGCAGGAGTACCTTCTTCTTCTATAACTCCGTCAGCGAAGAACACCACACGGTCAGCAACACTTCTTGCAAATTCCATCTCGTGAGTTACAATAAGCATTGTCCGTCCGCGCTCGCGGAGCTCTTTTATAACGCGAAGCACTTCGCCCGTAAGCTCAGGGTCAAGGGCACTCGTAGGCTCGTCGAAGCACAGTATAGCCGGCTCCTGTGCAAGTGCACGGGCTATAGCCACACGCTGCTGCTGTCCGCCGGAAAGCTGACAGGGGTAATTTGCCATTTTGTCCGCAAGCCCTACCTCTGCGAGAAGTTTCTTTGCACGCTCTTTGTCCTTTTCAATCGCCTCGGTAATAGCCGCACGGCGTGCTCTGCCGAAGGGAAGCTCCGAGCGTATCTTAGCTTTGGTACGAAGCTTAAGCGGCATACAAACGTTTTCAAGTGCCGAATATTGAGGGAAGAGATTAAAGGATTGGAACACAAGTCCCATCTTAAGTCTCATCTCACGTATTTCGGCAGATGTGTATGTCGTATCAGCATCAAAGGTAAATCCGCCCTCGATTTTAATTCTACCCTCGTTTGCCATTTCAAGGAAATTAAGACAACGAAGGAATGTGGTCTTGCCGCCGCCGGATGAACCGATGACCGCAACCACCTCGCCTTTCTCCATTGTGAAATCTATGCCGTGGAGAACGGTGGTATTTCCGAAAGACTTTTTGAGATTTTTAACTTCAAGATATGCCATACCGTCACCTCACACCTTGTAATAATCCAGCTTCTTTTCGCACCAGCCGAAGAACAGCGTAAGAACGCCTACAAAAATGAGGAAGAACACGGCTATATAGAAGAGAGGCCAAACCACACCGTAGGCAAGATAGTCCATTTCGTTGACGAAGAATATCTCCGCCACCGCAATAACGCGTGCAAGAGATGTATCCTTGACGAGTGTAATGACCTCGTTGCTTATGGGAGCGAGTATGCGCTTCACTACCTGCATAAGTATAACACTGAAAAATGTTTCACCGGGGGTCATGCCAAGCACCTGTGCCGCCTCATACTGTCCCTTCGGGATTCCCTGAATACCGCCTCTGTATATTTCGGAGAAATAGCAGGCGTAGTTTATGACAAACGCCACAAGTGCCGCCGTAAATCTTCCGTTGTCGCCGGTGAACAGTTGTACCTTGAATAGCAGACCGGGAACATAGAATACCACAAACAACTGAAGCATAAGCGGAGTTCCGCGAATTATCCACACGAAAACTCTGCAAAGCCACGAAATAAGCTTAAAATTCGACAGCCAAACAACAGGCTTGAATTTTGACAGACGCTCGTAGGACTTGAGGCTTTGCAGCCACACAAATGGTCTGAACTTTGACATCGAGCCAAAAGCTATTACAAGTCCCAAAGGAAGAGAAAATACAAGCGTCAGGGCAAATAGCAGACAAGTAACACCGAAGCCCTCAAAGAGGGCTTCGGTAACAGCTAAAAAACTCATTCAGCTTCAGTTCCGATGTTGGAAACAAGGTCGTTGGTAAGACCGTACTTTTCAGCAAGCTCTGCAAGCTTTCCGTTCTCGGAAAGAGTCTTGATAGCCTCATTTACCTTAGCGGTAAAGTCACTTCCCTTACGTGCGCCTATAGCATAAACCTCTGCTTCGGGTTCAACTGCGTTGTTGATAGCGAGATCCTTGTAGTCGCCGTTGCCTACCATAGCTTTAGCCATCTGATAGTCGATAACTGCGAAATCGGCATTACCTGCGGAAAGCTCCATAAGAGCGGATGCCTGAGAAGTGAAGGTGGTAACGTTCTTTTCATCACCGGAAAGCTCGATAGCAACGCCCTCTCCGGAAGAACCGCCCTCTGCAACAGCCTTAAGACCTGCAAGAGCCTCTGCGGAGTTAAGCTCGTCCACGCGTTCAGCCTTTGTTACGAGGCACTGACGGTTTTCGAGATAGGAATATGTAAAGTCAACATATTCGGTACGGGAAACACCGTCGCTCTCCATACCGAAAGTGAAGCCGTTCCAGATAAGGTCGATAGCGCCGGAATTAAGCTCCATATACTTGTTTGGCCAGCTGATTACCTGGAACTTTGCTTCAAGACCAAGCTCCTCTGCAACAGCCTGAGCGAATTCGGTATCAAAGCCGGTAAGGTTACCGTCATCGTCGAAGTAGTTCATGGGAGCGTAAACGGTTATACCGCATACAAAGTAGCCCTTTTCTTCAATCGTCTGCCAATCTGTCTTTTCATTACCGCAGGAAGCAAGTCCTGCAACCATGCAGATAGCAAGAAGCATAGCAAGTGTAAGTGTCAAAAAACGTTTCATGATAAAATACCTTTCTTTATTGTTTTAGTTTTGTAAAGTGTTATATGACCAAAGAGTATTATACTACACTTTTCTTCTTTTGTAAAGAGGTTTATGTAAAAAATTTTAAATTCAACAATTTCTACAAGCTTTTGATTCTTTTCCTTGACTTTTGCACAAAAAAATGGTATAATACTCCAAAGTACACAAAAACTCCGCAGGTGCGGAGTTTTTATAATCTGAATTGTTTTGGGAGTGACCAAATGCAACACAAATACAACAAAACGCTCAAGGACCTTGCCGACGCATCGGCTGTATTACACTCTGTTGTACCTGTGCTGATATGCGATGAGCATCTGTTTGTATGCACCAAAAGTATCGGTGTCGACCGCCTTATTGAGCATATGCCGCTCAAGCGAAGCATAGCAGACCGATTTACAAGCGAGGCAATTGAAAAAATAAATGACCGGAATGTGAGAGTTTTCTTTACAGAGTTCGGACTCGAAAACATATCCGCCCCCGCAGTGGTAACCAAAGGTATTGTATCAGAACAGCCGTATGTATCCGTTATTTTAGAGCCGAAGCTTATTTTCACCTCTTTGATTTCCGATAAATACTGCGACGAAGCCTGCTGTGCTATAGCCGATTCCCTTGATTCACTGCTTAATGCGTCCGAGAAAAATACAGCGATGCTGAAGCACCGCTGTTTGCAGTTATCCCGTCTCTGCGCCATACTCGGTACACATTCGCTGCCGAAGCCTATCGTTCCCTCCCCTGCCATAAATATACCGGAGTTTATAGATTTGTTCGCATCAAACTGCCAAACCGCCATGCCGCTTGTAGGTATGAGCATACAGCGTATCCCAATTACCGCCGCATCCCCCAGCACAAACATTCCTTCACGCCTCTTTCAGATGACTGTCTCTACGCTGTTAATGAGTGCACTTTCATTCTCATCAAACGGAAATATTGAGCTTAGCTGTATAGAGCTAAAAGACGATAGCAAGGTTGAGATAAGCTTTGCCGCAAGCATCACAAAGGAGCTTGCGGCAACAGTAGATAACTACTCGAATTTTGAAGATACCGCAATTCCCATGCGGCTTGAGCTTTCGGCACTGAAAAGTGTTGCTCCGATTTACCAAATTGACATCGGCTTCTCCATAGAAAATGAGAAAATAACATTTTTCTGCCGTATTCCCACATTTTACGGACGCACAGCAGAAATGCATTCCTCCGACGAAGTTATTTCCACCGAATTTATGCAAATGCTGCGTGAAATGTACGATTTTGTCACCGAACAGCGCAAATTCGGCTGAGATATTATCTTATGCCGTACTTTTCTATGATATAGTCCATATCCTTGTCGCCTCTGCCGGAAAGATTGATAAGTACGGAGCCGCGCTCCATGGTTTTTGCCAGCTTCATGGCGTACGCCACTGCGTGAGAGCTTTCAATGGCAGGGATAATTCCCTCGTATCTTGAAAGAGTGAAGAAAGCATCTATGGTTTCTTCATCGTTAACCACATCGTACTTTACTCTGCCGAGATCATGAAGAAATGCGTGCTCCGGACCGGAAGACGGATAATCAAGACCGCTTGCCACGGAATAAACAGGAGCAGGCTCACCGTCCTCGTCCTTCAGCATGATGGAGTTAAAGCCGTGCATTATGCCCTCTGTTCCGTATTTAAGACTTGCGGCATGGTCACCAAGCTTCTCGCCTCTGCCAAGAGGCTCGATACCGTAAATATCCACCGGATCATTAAGGAATCCGGCAAACAGCCCCATGGCATTTGAGCCGCCGCCAACACAGGCAACAATAGCATCCGGAAGCTCTCCCGTCATGCCGAGGAACTGTTCCCTTGCCTCGATTCCCACAACGCTTTGGAAATCGCGTACCATCACCGGGAACGGATGTGGACCAAGCACCGAGCCTATGCAGTAAATACTGTCCTTGTATTCCTTGGCATATGCCGCAAAAGCGGCATCTACCGCTTCCTTAAGAGTGGCAAGTCCCTCAGTTACCTCTATAACATTGGCGCCGAGTATTTTCATTCTTGCCACATTCGGTGCCTGTTTTTTTATGTCCACCGCACCCATGTAAATATCGCACTCAAGACCGAAATATGCCGCCGCCGTAGCAAGGGCAACACCGTGCTGACCGGCACCGGTCTCGGCTATAACCTTTTTCTTGCCCATATATTTTGCAAGAAGTGCCTCACCCATGCAGTGATTAAGCTTATGCGCACCTGTGTGATTCAGGTCCTCGCGTTTTACGTAAAGCTGTACGTTTCCAAGCTTTGCCGACAGACGCTCAAGGTGAGAAATGGGGGTAGGTCTGCCCTGGAACTCTCTGCGTATGCGGCGAAGCTCACCTATAAATTTGCTGGACTTGCAGATGGTAAAATACGCCTCGGCGATCTCCTTCATGGCATTTTTCAGCTCCTCCGAAATGTACGCGCCGCCGTATTTGCCGAAATAGCCGTTCATGTCGGGATAATTCTTAAAATATGTGTCAAAATCAATTCCGTTGTATATCATTTCAATCTCCATTCCGCCGCCATGTCGGCGGCACAAATATTTAGTGAAATTCAAATGTGTTTGCTTTGCAAACAAAAATGGGACGGGACCCATTTTTAATTTGAATTTTTTATGCGTGAACAGTCATTAAACGCTTACGCTACATAAACTTTCACGCTATTTTCTCCTTATTAAATTACATTTTTGTGTTCTTCTGCGTAGTATCATTAAAACTGCGCCATCGTTTTACAAGCAGTACCATATAAACCTCCGAAAATAAAGCTCCTTTGACGTGAAATCTCTGTCAAAGGAGCTTTTGAAATCAAAAAACGCCCTGACAGAAGTATTCCTTCCATCAAGGACGAACAGCAAGGCGAAATACACGCCTGCTATATCCGCGGTGCCACCTTGATTCACTGTAAACGCTAAACGGTCACAGTGCACTTATGAGATACGATCATATCCCCGACAACTGACGTATGTCAACACGTTACGCACTACTTGCAGATGCCAAAACACCAAAGCTTTTGCACGTACCCTCCACGGTCCATTTGCCGACTTGTTTCTTACCCGACTCTCAGCAGCGCAGGCTCTCTGTAAAGGCATCATCGACTTTATCTCCGCTTCAACGGTTTAATACATTATATCACGGCGCATATTATTTGTCAATAGCTTTACCTAAAAAAATTACTCCCACTCGTCCGAGTGGGAGTAAACCCTATGCAGTGTATTTTAATTATACCTCGATCTCGTAGCGGTTGAGTCCGCGCTCACCCTTATCGTTTGTATATGGCGCGTACACAACAATGTGACCCATGGAATCCTCGTAAATACCGTGATTTGAATAGTCTGCATTAACACCGCCGCGCTCATCCGAATGATGAGGACGCTTTGTATCAATAACCGTCACCGTATCTTTGATTATGGTACAGTTTTCGCGGTCAACCTCTGCTATGCAGAGAGGATAACGCGGGAGATTTTCTTCGGGATTTTTGTCATTGATGACACCGATATAATAAAGCTTGCCGTTTGAATGTGCCCAGAGCTTCGGAACACTGGATGATGAATACATAGTAGTACCGTCATCATATGTAAGCGGCTTCGGCTCACTCCATGTATAGCCGTTATCCGACGAAACAGAGTAGAATTTCTGTCCGATCACACTGGGTGCTTTAAGATTGGAATTGCGCATTATCATAATATAATTTCCGTCGCCGCGCTTGCCGAAAGTAGGCTCATAAACTCCGCGCGTGGATTTATCGGGAGTGACCCTGACATAATTACCCATTGTCCAATCGTATTTTGCATTTTCACCGTCCCACTTCGCATGGAGAGCACCGCATTTGAAGAAATGGAATCCCGCAGGTTCCACAAGATTACCGTTCTCATCAACGATCTGTACCTGAAGTGCAACAAGAAGTGTACCGTCATCGGCAGGCAGAGTCTGAGACGACATGGAAAGAGCGAAATTTCTGCCGAATACCACATCGGGTATCTGGTTATCAAGCGTTCCGCCGGGAGTTATGATAAACTTTTTATCAGTCCATGTTCTTCCGTTATCAAAGGACAGGCGGTAGAAAGCACGGCTCATAGATCTGGTACTCTGAAAATTATTTTTGTTCCAATACATCTCATTGCTGGTGAACAGTATCACTCCGGCGTTTTTATCTGTGTAAAGAGCCGCATTTCCGCCCATTTTCAGCATACTGCCGTTTTTGTCGTACATGAACGACTTTTCAAGGAATCCAACCTCTTCCCAAGTTTTACCCTCGTCGAAGCTTCGCCAAAGGAAATTTCCAACTCCGCTGTCGCCTCCGTTGTTTACCGAAGCGCACATAAGAAGACTGCCGCAGTCCGGTCTGTCTTTTTCGGGGCAATAAGCAAATGTTGGGCCGAGAAGCCACCAATCCTGAACCTTTACATGAAGATCTGATACAGTTATTTTCATTATAACTAACATTCCTTTCCATAAGCAAGTAAACCACTGCGTATATTATATCACGCCCATCAAGCTCTATCAATGTAAAAAGCAAACAAATATCCGCATAAATGTGAGCTTGCATCTCGCATTATGCACAAACGGCATCACGACTAAGTGTCCTATCCAAGCAAAACATCGCAGATGAGCATAAGGCAAAAGCCCACAAGGAGCGCATAAGTAGCACCGCGTTCATTTCCGTGTGCATGGGTTTCGGGAATCATTTCGTCGCTGACAACATACAGCATGGTTCCGCCGGCAAATGCCAAAGCGAAAGGAAGTATTACCGATGCCACACTTACGGCAAAATAGCCTATAAGCGTGCCAATAACCTCTACAACTCCCGTTATTGCGGCACAGATAAAGGTTTTCCTCGGCGTAACGCCAACCGCCAGCATGGGGGCAATAATAACCATTCCCTCGGGAATATTCTGAAGTGCAATACCGCCGGCTATCAAAAGTGCCTGAGAAGTATTGCCCGAACCGAATCCTACACCTGCCGCTATTCCCTCAGGCAGGTTGTGTATAGCTATAGCGGTAACAAACAGCAGAACTCTTGACAAATTCGCGTTATTGTGAACCTCAGTATCACTGCCCATAAGCTTGTGAAGATGCGGCACAAGCTTATCCACAAGATTAAGGCAGAGTGCGCCGGCAAATATTCCGATTACAGTAACAACAAGACCGTATTTTCCACCGTAATCGAGCGACGGAATCACAAGTCCAAGTACCGCCGCCGCCAGCATTACTCCTGCCGCAAACGAAAGCACAATATCTGAGAATTTGTGGGATATTTTTTTGAAAATAAATCCGATTATCGCTCCGATAACCGTAGCACCGCCCACTCCAAGGGCAGTCAGCAATACCATTTCCATATGATACCTCTCTAACTCAAAAAGGGGATATCAGCCGCCCTGAAAGACCGCTGATGCCCCCTTTTGTCATAAGATGTTTTACTTGCTAAATCTTACTCGACCTCGGAAAAGCTGTCCTTGCCAACTCCGCAGAGGGGACACTCAAAATCTTCGGGAAGGTCCTCAAACTTTGTGCCCGGAGCAATGCCGTTATCAGGATCGCCCACAGCCTCATCGTATTCCCATCCGCATACATCGCATACATACTTTTTCATTGTTATTTTCTCCTTTTTTATTACTTATACAAATCACTATGACAAATCATAGCTTAATCAAAGCACCAAAGAGGGTGCCGCGTATACCCGTGTGCCAAGCTCCTGATTAAGCATATAAAGGCTCTTAGGATCAGAACCGAAAAGCTCCATCTTGGAAATAAGATCGGTTGCGTTGGTCTCCTCCTCGCCCTGCTCCTTTACGAACCAGTCGAGGAACTGCATGGTACGAAAATCCTTAACTTCATAAGCCGCCGCGTAGATATCGTTAATAAGCGAGGTTACATAGATTTCATGCTCAAGACCTGCCTTCAGGACGGACATACTGTCTGCAAATCCACATTTGGGCTTGTCGATAGCATCGAGAGTTACCTCTGCATTATTGTTCTGAAGATACTGATAGAAAAGAAGCGCATGATCTCTCTCCTCCTGTGCCTGGATCATATACCAATTGGCAAAGCCGTCAAGTCCCTTCGCCTTGAAGTAGTTTGAAAAATCAAGATAAAGATAGGCAGAATAAAATTCCTTGTTTATCTGAGTATTAAGAAGCTCATGTACCTTTTTATTAAGCATTTTTGTTCCTCCATTATAATATTATTTCCTATATTGTAGCACATTGATTCACATAAGTCAAGACTTAGTGAGCAAGTTTGAATTATTGCATCGAAGACATCTCAATCGCTCCTCTGCAAGAATTTTTTACTGCGTATGTATCTTACGGTACTATAATACCATATCCGCGGCAGATTGTATGTTGTTTTTACAACATACATTCATTTTTTATAAAAATTTTGCCTAAATTATTGTTTTCCGAAAAAATATACAGCTCCAAAGCCTCTAAAGAGCGCTGTTTATCTGTTCGGCATAGCGTACAGCTTCCATTGCATCCTTAGCATACTTGTCAGCACCGATTGCCGCGGCGTAATCCTTATTAAGAACAGCACCGCCGACTATGATCTTGCACCAAGGGGCTTCCCGGCGCAGAAGCTTTATGGTTTCCTCCATAGCCGGAACAGTGGTGGTCATAAGTGCGCTGAGTCCGACGATCGGCGCATGAAGTCTAACCGCATACTCGGCTATAGCTTCCGGTGCGACGTCACGACCGAGATCAGTAACAGCAAATCCGTAATTTTCAAGAAGCAGCTTAACAATATTCTTTCCTATATCGTGTATATCGCCTTTTACCGTAGCGATAATAAACGCACATTTGCCGCCGGCACTGCCTGAAGGCATATTGTCCTTTATAACATCGAAAGCGGCTTTAGCGGCTTCGGCACTCATTAAAAGCTGTGGCAGGTAAACCGTTTTGTTTTCAAATCCCTCACCCACTGTGTTAAGTGCAGGAATTATTTCATTTTGGACTATATCAAGGGGCTTTTCAGTTGCCAAAAGTGCCCCCGTAAGCTGTGCCGCACGCTCCTTTAAGCCTTTTATTACCGCGCGCTGAAGTTCAGAACATTTCTCACCGCTGTCCTCCCTCGCCCCCTGTGCCGGTATCGGCGCGGCACTCACGCTTGATTTCTGCGGCAAAGTCTGCGAAAAAGCAATATACTCAAGGCAGTTATCATCAATCCCCGAAAGTGCGCGATATGCATGATATACCTTCATCATCTCCTCGGAATACGGATTCATTATAGCCGCAGACAGCCCCATGCCAAGAGTCAGCGCAAAAAATGTTCCGTTTATAGCGTCCCTTGCAGGAAGTCCGAATGACACATTTGAAACACCGAGAGATGTGTGACATCCAAGCTCTTTCTTTATCATACCAATGGCACGGATTGTCTCGTTTGCGGCATTTTTGTCCGCACTTACGGTAAGAGCCAGCGGGTCAAAAATAATATCTTTCTTGTCAATGCCGTATCGCGCCGCCTCGTCAAGTATACGTCTTGCTATGGCAAGACGTCCCTCGGCGCACTCCGGAATACCGTCCTCGTCAAGAGTAAGCGCCACCACAACTCCGCCGTATTTTTTGGCAAGCGGAAACACCGCATCCATGCTCTCTTTTTTACCGTTAACCGAATTTATCATCGGCTTACCGTTATAGCGGCGAAGTGCTGCCTCCATTGCCTGCTTATGGGAAGTATCAATTTGAAGCGGAAGATCGGTTATTGCCTGAAGCTCACATACCGCACGGCGCAGCATACTAACCTCGTCTATATCCGGAAGACCCACATTCACATCAAGTATATGCACGCCCTTTTCCTGCTGTGCTATTCCCTCTCTGAGTATGTAGTCTATGTCCTCGGCAATAAGCGCCTCCTTGAAGCGTTTTTTGCCTGTGGGATTTATGCGCTCGCCAATAAGCACAGGAGAATCCCCAAAGCTCACGGCGTGGGTATAGGAAGAAACGCATGAGATGTTTTTCTTTTCAACAGGCGGCGGTATGATATCCGACGAAGCCATAACAACAGCCGAAATATAGTCAGGTGTTGTGCCGCAGCATCCGCCTGCAATGCGCACGCCCTTTTTTATAAGTCCCGACACATCCTCCGCAAACTCGCCCGGAAGCACATCATATACGGTCTTGCCTCCGATGGATTTCGGCAATCCTGCATTGGGCTTTAATATTACGGGGACTGATGCATACTTAAGATATTCCGAGGCTATTTCGGCAAGTGCTTTTGGGCCAAGCGAGCAGTTCATACCTATAGCGTCAGCGCCCATGCCCTCAAGCATGGCAACCATAGCGGCAGGCGATGCTCCTGTCATAAGCTTTCCGTCCTCGCCATAAGCGTTTGAAACAAAAACAGGCAGATCGCTGTTCTCTTTTGCGGCAAGCAGAGCCGCCTTGGTTTCATAGCTGTCGTTCATGGTTTCGATCATAATAAGATCAGCACCGTATCTGACGCCGAGACGAACTGTTTTAGCAAAGACTTCTACCGCATCCTCAAAGTCCAGATCACCGTAGGGTGCAAGCATATGTCCCGTCGGACCAATATCAAGTGCCACCCACTTTTCCTGTGTGCCGCGGCTTGATTCTGCCGCCAAACGCGCATTTTCAATTGCCGCCTTTATGATAGTATCAAGCTCCGGCTCAGTGAATTTAAGCACATTCGCACCGAAGGTGTTGGTATTTACAACATTACTTCCTGCATCAAAATAGTCACGGTGTATAGCGCAGATAATGTCAGGATGTGACATATTCCAACGCTCCGGAAGCTGACCCGGCATGAGTCCCTGCGCCTGCAAAAGCGTTCCCATGCCGCCGTCAAGATATAAAATATGATCTTTAATATAATCGGTTATTTTCATGTATCTTAAACCTCGCTTGATTTTTTGTTCTTATCCGATACGCCCATAAACGCCGTCACGGATTTTGTCGGCGACATGATCATGCTGTCATTCAGACATAGTCCGATACGTCTCGGGCAGTCAAGCACCGAAAATATATCTTTCTGCACGGTTATAGGCAAATCACCGTAGCCCGGACTGAATCTCTTGTGAAGCTTACGTCCCATGCGGTCAAAACACTCCGCCATATCCTTACAGAAAGCGTCACACAGGCTCTCAATTCTCTCGGCACCTATGGCCTGAAGCATAAGTGCCTTTGCAGGTGACACTGTACCGAAGCGGGCTATAAGTCGGTCAATTCCTATCCCTACGGTTGCGGCAAACAAAACTGCGCTCGCGCATCCTGCAAGATTTTCTGAAAGCATCTTTGAATCGGTGCGAAAAAACGCCATATCTGTAAAGCCATTATGCCGCGTAATGTCAAATTCAGCATAGCAAACGTTGTATGTCAGCTTGCCATCGCACTCACATAGGCATTCTTCAAGAAGTGCTGTAATTTCCGACGTATCTTCCCTCACCCCTGCATACCGGAGAATTTCCTTTCTGTCAATGGGCGGCGACGAGTATGTTTTTGTATAAACTGTACCTATCATTTTTCGCCTCGTAAAATCATGGGTTACTGTACCAATATTATGATTATACCACACAACACCCAACATTTCAAGTAAAATCGCATAAAAGGTACAAAAACGAAAACGACTGTCCGCAAAGCATTGCGAACAGTCGCCAAAAATCACACCGTCAGCTCTTCAAGAGTCTTTTCAACCACCGCATCGGTGTTTACCGACTCAGGTGTAATATAAGTAGGAACAACACTTCTGAGTGCTTTCTTGACAACCTGGTCAACCTCGCTCTCAAGCGCCAGACGGAGCACGTTAAGCTTCTCTTTAAGCTCGTCCGGTGCAAGAGGAGTATCACGCTCAATGAATATCATGCTGTTTTCCGTCTTGTCAAGCTCTTCTGTACGAATAAGCAATTCCTCATACAGTTTTTCACCCGGGCGGAGTCCAGTTTCGATGATTTCAATGTCACGGTAAGGCTCAAATCCGCAAAGACGTATCATTGTCTCCGCAAGCTCAAGTATACGGACAGATTTTCCCATGTCAAGCACAAAAAGCTCGCCGTTTTTAGCCATACATCCGGACTGAAGCACAAGCTGACTCGCCTCAGGTATGGTCATGAAGTATCTTATGATACGTTTATCCGTAATTGTAACCGGACCGCCGTTCATGATCTGCTTTTTGAAAAGCGGAACAACCGATGCGGCACTTCCAAGCACATTTCCGAAGCGCGTAGCACTGAATGTTGTAGTTGAACTGCTTCGGCTATGGCTTTGCACGATCATTTCGCACATACGCTTTGTTGCGCCCATAACGTTGGTGGGATTAACGGCCTTGTCGGTAGAAACCATAATAAATCTCTCGACACCGTATTTCTCCGCCAGCTCAACGGTATTAAGTGTACCGAAAACGTTGTTTTTAACGGCTTCGCAGCAGTTGTGCTCCATGAGGGGCACGTGCTTGTGCGCCGCAGCATGAAGTACAATATTAGGACGGTGCTCACAGAATATCTTTTCTGTACCTGCCTTATCGCACACGGAAACGATCTCAACCTGGAGATCAAGAGAAGTTTCGTATCTGAAGCGAAGCTCCTGCTGTATATCATACGCACCGTTCTCATAAACGTCAAGAATTACGAGTTTTTTCGGCTTCATAGCCGCGATCTGACGACATAACTCGCTTCCTATAGAGCCACCGCCGCCCGTTATAAGCACGACCTTATCACGATAATATGCACTTGTTTTCTCGTCATGGAAGTGTACCGACTTCCGGAACAGAAGCTCCTCGATATCAAACTCGCGCAAATGGCGTTTGCCGCCCTCGGCTGCCTGCATTGTAGGATAATCGTATATCTTTATCTTACAGCCGGTACTTTTATAGTATTCATAAAGCTCTTTCAGACGTTCCTGTTCCACACGCGGCATTGCAAACACGATTTCCTGAACAGAAAGCTCCGCAAGCTTTTTTGTTATATCCGCGCTTCCCGAAAGCACAGGAAGTCCGAATATTTCGCGTCCTATCTTGGAGTGGTCGATATCAACAAAGCAACACGGTATGTATGCGGCACGGGGATTCTTAAAAAGCTCGTCCGCCAGCATTACACCGACCTGACCGGCACCAACAATGGCAATACGTATTCTGCGGTTGGATGCTGTATTTCCGGAAACATCGCCATCCTTGGTTTCGGCAAAGGTAAGTCCGGTTATAACTCTCAAAGGAGCCAATATAAACTTGAACCTGATATCGCCTTTATTTATCGCCTCATACAGATACTTATAAAGCAGGCGTATGCCGAGTGCAAGTAAAAGGTTGAATGCTATTATAGAAAAGGCTCGTAAAAATGCCACATTCTGCACAGGAATCAAAAGCTGCAGAGCATAATACAGAATTCCTGCTATGGTATCAGCTATTATGAGCTTTATATAGGATGACGGTGAACCGTAACGCCATATCTGCTTATACACACCTACAAGATACCGACAAAGATACACACTAAGCGCCGCAAGTACAAAATGCACGGCGCACATCTCAATTGCAAAAGATGTTTCACTGCTTGGACTAAAAACAAGCAGCAGTATTGTCACAACAAAAAGTAAGATAAAATCGTAGAACTGCAAGGGCAAATGACGCCGACGGCGAAGTGCACCAAGTTCATCAAGCGTATTTTTCTCATTCTGTATGCTGTTCATCGAAGTATCACACCTCCTGCTCGTAAAATAGATCTATAACAGTCTCTTTAAGCGCATCCTCATCTGCATAAAACTCAACATATTCGCTTCCCTTCTTCGCTTCACCCGCTACAGGAAGCGTACCGTTATAGGTATAGCTCTGCAAAGATTCAAGCAAATCAGAAAGCTGGTTTACTGTACAGTCAGAAACAAGGTATTCATTTACCTTAAACATCGTGTCAAGCGCCGGATCATCTTCAAGTGACGCATACCTAGAAAACGCCGCCGCTATATACGTACGCTGGCGCTCCATACGCTCAAGGTTACTGCCGTCAGGTGAATCGTTTCTCCAGCGTACAAAAGAGAGTGCTGCCTCTCCTACAAGGGTTATCTGCGCGCCCTTAACATATTCACTGCCAAGAGCGGGATAATCATTGTCAAGGGTCAGAGTAACACCGCCGATACTGTCATTTATAATTGGCACAGCATCCATGGTTACAGACATATAATGGTCTATGTCGATCTCATACAGCAGTTTTTCAACCGATGCGACTGTATTTCTGCACTGTATCTTGCCTGTACCGCCGTATGCATGAGCAAGGGCAAGCTGTGCTGTGAAACTGCCGTATTTATTTCCGTGTTTATCAAGCTGATTAACCTCGGTCATAGTATCGCGGTTGATATGCAGTATACGAAAGCTTTTGTTATCTTCATCCATAACAACAAGCGCGATAAAATCTGCCTGCGAAGAAGCATCCTCATTGTCTGCCATTTTGTCAATACCGAGAACAAGCAACGTCTCAATAGAATCACTCCGAGTATACCATGTGTCATTATAGTATATCCGAGAATCGCCCGAATCGGTGTAATTCAAAGATTCGGGCGACTTATTATCTCTTCCTATAAGCTTCTCGATGAATCCAAACATCAAGACCAGCAATACGGTAATAACTACCAGGGCGGCAATAAGGAACAAACCTCCGAATTGCGTTCTTTTCTTCATTTTGTTGTACTATCCGGCTCACATCCGCATTATGCGGTACGGCCTCTAAGCTTCAGCACAAGAACAACAGCGATAGCCGCAAACAGCACCGCACCTACAGCTGCAGGAATAAAATAGGAGTTTACGCCCGTCTGCGGAGAATCCGGAGCACCCGGATCAGCAGAAGGATCAGCCCCATTATCTCTGATTACTGCAAAAGCAGACATGGAAGTACCGTTAATGGTAATAATGCCATTCTCATCAATAATACAATCTATTACCTTCCAATGGTCCTCTTCGTTTTCTTTAGTGATAAGTATGAAAAGGTCATCAGCGGTTATGCCCTGAATCTTAATCTTGAATGTAACAGGCTCACCGTCAAAAAGCCCCTCGCCAAGCTCACTCTCATAACGAACATCAAAAATGTCGCTTATAACAGCGTGATCTATAGGAGCACCGCCGGTATACTCTTCCCATATCTTAGCGAATTCCTCGATGATTTCATGCCACTCTGCCTCACCCAGCTCATTTTCTGCATCAACGAGGTTGATGTGTATATCTTCGTGAATATCAACGGGCTCTTTATACGCTTCCTTAAGGGGTGTAACGACAAGGTCGTCTTCTCCCTCAACAAGCTCCGGAGCGTCTTTCAGTGCAACACTTGGCGTAAAGGTAACAGTCGCTGCTGTACCAAGGGTGAAAATAGACATGATCGCAAGGAACAATGCCATAATACGAAATGCTTT
>CAJGCT010000033.1 GCA_904501985.1 uncultured Clostridia bacterium | reverse complement strand
TGGGTCTCTTCTTTCTTCTTGAAAGCGCCGCCCATAGAATTGAGTGCATCGAGGATCTCGTTTGCGAGTCTCTCTGCCATGGTCTTCTCACCGCGAGTTCTCGAATAGGTAACGATCCAACGAAGACCAAGAGTCTGACGTCTCTCGGCTCTTACCTCCCTAGGTACCTGGTAAGTGGAACCGCCTACACGGCGAGCCTTAACTTCAAGCACAGGCATGATGTTTTCAAGAGCTTCGTTGAAAGCTTCGAGGGGATTTCTGCCCAGCTTTTCTTCTACGATTGCGAATGCATCGTAAACGATCTTCTGTGCAACACCCTTCTTGCCATCATACATAATGTTGTTGATAAGCTTTGTTACGAGCTTAGAATTGTACAACGGATCCGGTAAAACGTCTCTTTTGGAAATTTGACCTCTTCTCGGCATTGTAACTTCCCTCCTTCATATAAATTTATGATATCATAGGTACTCGAAAGTTTTCTCCCGTTAATGCTTGGTAAAAAGTAAACTTTCCGACGGACGCTTACCCTGTTTGCGGACACAGTAAACAAATCCCGATTATTTTCTTTAAACATCAAGCTAACATAAAAGAACTTTATACCTTGTTGTTTTCCTCACTCAGAGTAGAGGACACTCATTTTTGAGACCTGATTATTTCTTAGGTCTCTTTGCGCCGTACTTGGAACGGCTCTGGTTGCGGTTTGCAACGCCCTGAGTATCAAGGGTACCGCGAATGATGTGGTAACGCACACCGGGGAGGTCACGTACACGTCCGCCGCGGATAAGCACTACGGAGTGCTCCTGCAGGTTGTGTCCGATACCCGGAATGTAAACAGTCGCCTCAAGTCCGTTGGTAAGTCTTACACGGGCGATCTTACGAAGCGCCGAGTTAGGCTTCTTAGGGGTGGTTGTGGTGACCTTTGTGCATACGCCTCTCTTCTGGGGAGAGCTGTCATCAGTTGCTCTGTTGGTCAGAGTGTTGAAGCCGTGCTGAAGCACAGGAGACTTAGACTTGTAAATCTTCTCTGAACGACCCTGCTTAACGAGCTGATTAAAGGTTGGCATATCGCACCTCCTTTGAAAATAATAGATTTGTTCATCCTGACCGATATCAGTGAAGATACCGTTTTGCCGCAAAACATATCAAGACAAGATACATTATATCATGGCGGCATAAAAAAGTCAAGAGGTTGTTTTATAAAATTTGGTTTTGCGAAAAAATCTCCCGATTTCACAAAAGCCGCTTTATTCTACAGTATTATTCTCGCAATTTTGACGATTTATACAAATTTCTCCTATCAGTTACGATAATGAAAGGGTACGGCGGCGATTTTTTCACTAATTTTGAGATGCAGCATACATTATATATTGGAGGAGAAAATGATATGCTTGAAGTGCTTGAGATATTTGCAGCCGTGATGGCGGTATTCGGAATTTACAGCGTTCTTGACATGATAAGGCTCAGACTTTTGTATCCGAAGCGCGTGAGAATGCTTCTTCGTGCCGCAGTATTTGTTTCAACACCCGAAGAGATGAGAGCGGTGTCGGAATACGCCGCATACCTGCGCCGCGAGCAAAAAATTTCGGGGGAACGGTTGATTATTCTTATAAATGATGATATAATGGTAAATGACGATGAAATCGGCGGATATGCTGAGACGGTCCGCTGTACTAATGATAAGGAAACTGATAATGACAGACAATTCACCGATTGATGCAAGAACACTTTCCACCATCAATGGAACTGTGGAGGGAATAATATATCAAAATCCTGACAACGGATACACGGTATGCGATGTTTCCTGCGAGGATAACGACGATATAGTAACCGCTTGCGGAATCCTTCCCGGAATCGTTGTGGGCGACAAGCTGAAGCTCGCCGGAGAGTGGACGCTTCACCGTAACTACGGGCGGCAGTTCAGCGTGGCATACTGCGAAAAACAGCTTCCTGCCACATCAAATGAAATACTCCGCTACCTTTCCAGCCGTGCTGTAAAGGGAATTGGACCTAAGACTGCGGAGAAGCTTGTGGATATGTACGGTGAGGATACCTTTGACGTTATTGAAAATCACCCGGAATGGCTTGCGAAGATTCCGGGAATATCCGCCGCCAAGGCTCAGGATATTTCTGAGAATTTTCGTGAGCAGTTCGGTGTGCGAACACTTATGATGTTCTGTCGCGAGTATCTTTCAATGGCAATGAGTGTTCGGATTTATAAAAAGTGGGGCGGAGTGGCTCTTGACATAATTAAAACCAATCCCTACAGGCTTTGCGACGAGTTTCGCGGCATCGGCTTTGAGCGTGCGGACGAGCTTGCTAAAAGCATCGGAATAGAGCATGACAGCGAGTACCGTATAACCAGCGGAATACGGTGGGTGCTCTCTGAAACCTCGCGTACAGGCGGACATTCTTTTTTGCCTTATGACAGACTTGTTCCTCTTGCGGCAGAGAGGCTTCAGGTCAGCGAGGAAGCGGTAAAATCGGCTGTTGATGCTATGAGTGCGGACAAGCGGCTTGTCAGGGCGCATATTGAGGGGCTTGACTGCGTTTTTGAGCGCTCGGCGTATTACTGCGAGGAAGAAATTGCCGAAAAGCTGACGATTCTTGACCGCTTGTGCTCCCAGATTGATCCGGGTGACGTGGAACGGCTTATACAGCGTACCGAGCTTTCGGAAAATGTGCAGTATGCGGCACTTCAGAGGAAAGCCATACACGATGCGGTAAACAGCGGCGTTATGGTGCTCACGGGAGGCCCCGGAACAGGTAAAACCACGGTTATACGCGCGGTAATAAGCATCTTCAGGAACATGGATATGGAAATTGCTTTGGCGGCTCCCACGGGACGTGCCGCCAAGCGTATGAGCGAGGCTACGGGATACGATGCCAAGACCATACACCGGCTTCTTGAAATGGAATACAACGACAACGACGAGGCGAAGTTCAAACGGGACGAAAATGACCTTCTTGATGAGGATGTTATTATAATCGACGAGGCATCAATGGTTGATATGTACCTTATGAATTCATTGCTTCGTGCCGTAAAGCCGGGAGCAAGGCTTATGCTTATCGGAGATGCGGACCAGCTTCCGTCTGTTGGTGCCGGCAATGTGCTTTGCGACATTATATCATCGGAACGCTTCACCACGGTTAAGCTTACGGAAATATTCCGTCAGGCGGAGGAAAGCCTTATTATTACAAATGCTCACCGGATAAACAGCGGTGAGATGCCGGTGCTAAACATTAAAGATAACGATTTCTTTTTTGTTGGTCGGGACAGGGATATAAATGTTTCCATGACTGTAACAGAGCTGTGGAAGACCCGTCTGCCGCGCACCTACGGCGATCAGACGGCGGAATGCATACAGGTCATATCCCCATCAAGAAAGGGTGCCGCCGGAACGGAAAATCTCAATAAAATGCTTCAGGAAGCACTGAATCCGCCAAGTTCCAAGAAACGTGAGAGGAAGGTGCGTGAGCTTATCTTCCGCGAGGGAGATCGGGTCATGCAGATAAAAAACGATTATGACCTTACATGGGAGAAGGACGGAAAGGAAGGTATCGGCGTTTTTAACGGAGATATCGGACGTATCGAGACAATAAATCTTGCGGCTGAGGAAATGGTTATAAATTTTGACGACAGAATTGTAACCTACGAATTTTCGCGCCTTGATGAGCTTGATCACGCCTGGGCAATAACGGTTCACAAGAGTCAGGGAAGTGAATATCCCATTGTAATAATGCCCGTTTACAGCTCGTGTCCGCCGCAGTTAATGTCAAGAAATCTTCTTTATACGGCGGTTACTCGTGCAAGACAGATGGTCATTCTTGTGGGGCAGGCAGAGGCGGTTTCAAGAATGGTGGAAAATAACCGCCTGATTATGAGATATACGGGGCTTTTCAGACACAATGAGAATACTTGATCTGTTGTTTCCGCCAAAGTGTATAGGATGCGGAGAGCTTATGATTGCTGATGAAATGGACAAGACCTTTTGCGGCAAATGCGAAGAAAAGTGGCGACAGGCAGAGGAGCTGTGTCTGGTTGAATATCGCGGTCAGCCAACGGTAATGCTTGAGGATAATGATAGCACTGACGGATATGTTGGTGCGGTGCTGTTTTCGGTGTATTATATCCCAAGTGAGAGCCGGTCGGTACAAAGCCGCCTGATATTTTCGCTGAAAAGGCTTGCACAGAGGCGAGCTTGCAGATTTGCGGCTCACGTTTTGGCAGAAATGATCAAATCTGAGGCAAGCTTTATGTGCTGTGGAGAAGAGACCAAGAAATCTGCGGTTATTACGTGGATTCCGAGGAGCAGCACAGCAATTACTGAGTATGGCTTTGACCATATGGAGCGCGTGGCGCGTCAGCTCTCGGAGGAGCTTGGTGTAGAATATCTTCCGCTTCTCGGGCGGACACGATTTGCCTTTGAGCAGAAATCCCTTTCTGTGGACGAGCGTTATCAAAATGCCGAGAACACGCTGTATTTTAACGGTAAATATCATATTTCCGGCAAGGATATCATACTTATTGACGATATCATGACAAGCGGTGCTTCGGTACACCGTGCGGCAAAGCTCCTGCTTGCCGCCGGGGCACGTCAGGTTGTAACAGCGGTGATTGCGAGAAGCGAAGATGCGCAGGATTCTTGATTTTAAAAAATTAAGATTACGGGTTTGGTAATGTTTTCCTTAATTCTCATTATATCGGCGATGTGGTGATAAAAGGGGCACAATTTTTAAAAACAGCTCATATAATGGCATTACTTAAGTCCGTGAAAGGAGCTGTTTTATGGAAGTCAACTATCCGAGATATCCTGTGGATTTTTATCGGCTGTACCTGATATTCGGACGCCCGGATTCATCCCGAGACGAGCCGCCGGCGATGATATTTGACGCGGTCAGAGAAAATCCGTTCGGCACGGCGTTTCGAAAAACGGACGGCACAAGAACAAACGTCCGAACGCTTTAGTGCAGTTATGTTTTAGGCGGTATTTTAACAAATGTGCATAAAAAAAAGGTCGAAAAATCGGCGAAATGCGGATTTACAAATTTTATATCAGCGTGTATAATATAATACGCCATTGATTGTACGGGCAAAATCCTGATAGGACAATTGTATGGTATGGGAAAATTTAATGAAAAGAACGGCCATGCGGAATAACAAGCTTATGTTATCAGCTCGCAGTGCCGTTTTTTCGTTTACTTTGATAAAATTATTAACTGTTCGTAAAAATTCACACATATCGGTGGAAATACCGAAAATTATGTGGTATAATATTATGATATTAAAATTATAAAGGAATTCCGATTTTTAGGATATATGATAACGGTATGATAAATTACATAGAAAAGATAGAAAATAAAGATCTGCCCGTAGTAAGACTGCGCGGCATAATCGTGTTTCCGGGGACTGCGGTAAGTATAGAAGTCACCGACAAATCCACACAGAATGCTGTTGATGCGGCGGCGCTTCACGACGGACTTGTTTTTTTCGTTCCCCAGAAAAAGCAGGGTAATGATATGACCCCAAACGCAGTAGGTACGGTGGGTAAGATAAAGCAGAATATCAAAACCACCGACGGTGCGAGACGTCTTATAGTTGAGGGCCTCACAAGAGCCTCGGCACAGGAATACGCAAAACAGGGCAAATGTGAGGTGGCGCGTGTCCTTATAAAGTGGTGCAAGCTTGCGGATGACGGCGGACTTCGCGGAGAAGCACTTGTTCGCGAAGCTGTGAGAGCGTCAGAGAACCTTGCAAGACTGCTTCCAAAGCTTCCTGCAGAGCCAAGCGCGGCTCTTAAAGCTATAACATCCCCTGATCTTCTCTCAGACTTTATTGCAGCTCACCTGCTTGTGCGCTACAGCGACAAGCTTACGGTGTTAAATATCGCCGACCCCATTGCAAGAATCGAGGAGGTAATACGCCTTCTCTACGATGAGGAGGAGCTTCTTAAGGTTGAAGTTGAGGTGCAGAGAAAAGTAAACGGACGCATGAATCAGCGGCACCGTGAAACTATTCTCGCCGAACAGCTTAAAGCTATACAGGAGGAGCTTGGCGTCGGGGATACGCCTGAGCTTGCAAGATACCGCCAGCGAATCGGTGCCCTTGCGGCATCCGATGAGGTAAAGGACAAGCTTTATGAGGAGCTTGACAGACTTTCAAAAATGCAGTTCGGCTCTGCGGAGGGTGCGGTTATCCGAAACTATCTCGACAGCACTCTTGCGCTTCCCTGGAGTAAGACCACAAAGGACAGAACCGATCTTAAGCGTGCAAGAAAAATACTTGACGATGACCATGACGGCATTGACAATGTTAAAGACCGTGTTATCGAATATCTCGCCGTAAAGCATCTTACAGAACGCCCCGGCGGACAGATACTTTGCCTTGTAGGTGCACCGGGTGTTGGTAAGACCTCAATCGGTGCTTCCATTGCACGTGCGCTTGGCCGCAAATATGTGAGGGTTTCTCTTGGCGGTGTCCGTGACGAGGCTGAAATAAGGGGCCACAGAAAGACTTATGTTGGCGCAATGCCGGGACGTATTATAGAAGCACTTACAAGAGCCAAGACAAAGAATCCCGTTATCCTGCTTGACGAGATCGACAAGATGACAAGCAACAACATAAACGGCGACCCTGCATCGGCGATGCTGGAGGTGCTTGATCCGGAGCAGAACAAAAACTTCCGCGACCATTTTATTGAGCTGCCCTTTGATCTTTCGGACTGTATGTTTATTGCTACCGCCAATACACTTGATACTGTACCGCGTCCGCTTCTTGACCGTATGGAGGTCATCGAAATGAAGACCTACACACGCACAGAGAAGCTGGCAATCGCGAAGAATCACATACTTGCAAAGCAGATGAAAAAGTGCGGTATAACAAAGCGTCAGCTTAAGCTTACGGATGATGCCGTATACACAATAATTGACAGCTATACGCGCGAGGCAGGTGTGAGAAATCTGGAGCGCGAGATCGGTACTGTGTGCAGAAAGTGCGCAAAGATGATCGTTGACGATCCGGAATGCCAAAAGATAGTTGTAAGCAAGGACAATTTAAAGGATTATCTCGGTGCTCCGAAGATCAAGCCCGACAGAATTTCCGAATGTGACGAGGTGGGCGCGGTCAACGGACTTGCTTATACTCAAACCGGCGGAGATATGCTTAAGATCGAAGCCGCAATATTCGACGGAACAGGTAAATTAGAGCTTACAGGCTCGCTTGGCGATGTTATGAAGGAGTCGGCTCATATCGCCGTAAGCTTTGTGCGCTCAAGAGCCAAAGAGCTTGGAATTGATCCGGATTTCTACAAGAACAAGGACATACATATTCATGTTCCGGAGGGTGCTGTTCCGAAAGACGGACCCAGTGCCGGAATCACCCTTGTTACTGTAATTGCAAGCGCGCTGTCGGGACTCCCTGTGCGCCGTGATATTGCAATGACAGGCGAGGTAACGCTTCGCGGAAACGTGCTTGCCATCGGCGGACTCAGGGAGAAGACTCTTGCGGCGTATGCGGCAGGGGTCAGCACGGTGCTTATTCCGGCGGATAATGCCGAGGATCTTTCGCAATGTGCCGACATTGTAAAGGAAAATATTGAATTTATACAGGTAAAAACCGCTGACGAGGTGCTTTCACTGGCACTCGTAAAATAAAGGAGCAAAATATGCCTCTTAATTTAAACAATACAGAGCTTGTAATGACCGCAGGTCTTAAAACACAGTTTCCAAACGACGGACTTTCGCAAATTGCGCTGTCCGGACGCTCGAATGTTGGAAAAAGCTCGCTTCTTAATAAGCTTGTTGGAAGAAAGAGTCTCGCCAGAGTTTCAGGCTCTCCCGGAAAGACCATAACCATCAATTTTTACCGCGTTGACAACAAGTTTTACATAGTTGACTTGCCGGGCTACGGTTTTGCAAAGCGCGCACCGGAGGATAAGGCTAAGTGGTCAAAGCTCACCGATTCCTATTTTACGTCCGGAACTATGCGTGCTGTGGCACAGCTTATCGACCTTAAGGTAGGTCCTACCGCAGACGATGAGATGATGCTTGATTTTATGAATAACTCGGACATTCCGTATATTATTATCGCCACAAAGGCTGACAAGCTGAACGTGTCCGGAAAAAAAGCCGCTCTTGAAGCACTTCGCGAAAACCCCTATGTGAGAGAGGGATGCGAGATAATTCCGTTTTCCGCTCTTAACGGCACGGGGCGCGATGAAGCTATGGCGGCAATACTCAGAGTTCTCGGTGAATAATAATGTTAGAATCGCTTTTTCATTCGGACAATCCTGCGCTTGCTTTACTTCAGCTTGCACAGCGGCTTGTAATCGTACTTATTGCGCTGACCGTTCATGAGGTGGCGCACGGATTTGCGGCATACAAGCTTGGTGATGACACCGCCGCAAAATACGGGCGTTTGTCACTTAATCCGCTAAGGCACCTTGATCCGTGGGGATTTATTTCCATGCTTCTTTTCGGCTTCGGATGGGCAAACCCCGTGCCCATAAGA
This sequence comes from uncultured Clostridia bacterium, assembly GCA_904501985.1. GTDB lineage: Bacteria > Bacillota > Clostridia > Oscillospirales > CAG-272 > Flemingiibacterium. The sequence continues at coordinate 12,309 of CAJGCT010000033.1, read as the reverse complement.
GCCGGACGCTTTAAAAATCCAAGGCTCGGTATGGCGATATCGGCACTTGCCGGACCGCTTTCAAATATCATACTTGCGCTATTCGGATGGCTCATACTTGAAGTGCTCATATTCTTCGTTCCGGATTCTCTGTATCTTGCCTATGCCGGATACACTGCTGTGAGTGCTGATATGACCTTTTCGGTGAATCTTCTTACTGCCGCTACCACGTTCCTTTGGACTTTTTCCTATCTTAACGTTTCGCTTGCGGTGTTTAACTTTCTTCCCGTGCCGCCCCTTGACGGCTCGCGGGTGCTCTACTCCTTCCTGCCGGATAAAATATATTTCGGCGTGATGAAATACGAGAGGGCAATATCCATTGTGATAATGGTGATGCTTCTTGTGGGACTTCTTGATTATCCTCTGTCCTGGCTGGCAGGCACAATAATGTCGGGTATTGACTTTATTATTCCACTAATCTGACGAAAGAAGGCGGATGCCATATGGAAAATATTACATACAAGCTTGAAGCCTTTGAGGGACCCCTTGACCTGCTTTTAAAGCTTATTGACAAGAATAAGGTGCAGATCACGGATATCCCCATAGCTCTCATTTTTGAACAGTATATGGAATATATCGACCTCATGGAGAAAATGGACATGGAGGTTGCCGGCGAGTTTATCGTAATGGCAAGCGAGCTTATGCTGATAAAGAGCAAAATGCTCCTTCCGAAGCCTTCCGATGAGGAAGAAGACCCTCGTGCCAAGCTTGCCGCAATGCTGCTTGAATATCAGCGTATGAAGCAGGCGGCGGTGTATCTCGGTGAACAGTTTTCACAGTATTCCGGACGAATGGTCAAGGACACCGACGAGGTGAAGCCGGATTCCGGACGTATTGAGCCGCAGCAGGCGGAGGCACTTCGCCGTGTTATGCTGTCAATGCTCCGCTCAATGGATAAGAGTGCCGTTGATGCCGCAAACAGGGAAGCAGCTGAGCGTCCTTTTGAAAAGATACTAAGAACGCCCATCGTTCCCGTTGCCGGAAAGATATACGGCGTTATAAGATACCTTGTCCGTCACAAGGAAGCACTTTATACCTCCATACTTTTGACGGCTAAAACAAGGAGTGAGCTTATAGCCACATTCCTTGCGGTGCTGGAGCTTATTAAAAAGAACCGTGTGACGCTTCGCCCTCTTGATGAAACGGACTTCGGCGAGGCTACGGACTTTAGGGTGTACTTAAATCATGAAAGAATGAAAGGCGGGGAAGAAAATGTCAGTGAAGCCTATACTTGAGGCGGTGCTTTTTGCCGCAGGACATCCCCTTACTTACGAAAATCTTGCGCAGACCGCAGAATGTACCATAAACGAGGTAAAGCAGTACCTTTCCGAAATGGCACTTGCGTACTCTGACCACGCAAACGAGCGCGGAATACAGCTTGTTATGTATAAGGATTCCTGTCAGCTTTGCACCAAAGAGGAGCATATAGAGAAAATACGTCTTGCGCTGGGAGTAAGAGCAGGCGGAAATCTTTCAAGAAGCTCTATGGAGACACTTGCTATTGTGGCATATCATCAGCCGGTAACAAGGTCATATATCGACTCCGTGCGCGGCATAGACTCAAATTACGCGGTCAATAATCTTACCGATAAGGGGCTTATTGAGGTCTGCGGCACGCTTGATGCTCCGGGAAGACCGTCCCTTTTCCGTACCACCGATAATTTTCTGCGGATATTCGGCATAACCTCTCTTGCGGAGCTTCCGCCGGTAGAGCTTTTTGCCGTTCCCGATGTTAAGAGCGACGAAGCGGCTGAGGCTGAAATAGAGGTGGAATCTGCCGCTCCGCTGGCGGAATCAGACGGGGAATGATGTCCCGTTCCGGCGTGGATAAATAAATTTACGAGAGGATGTGCGTGCCGTGGGCTTTCTTATTGCACTTGCTGTAATACTGCTTCTTATGCTTCTTCGGATAAGCATTTCGGTGCGCTCTGACGGTGATCTTTCGCTGAAGCTGGGTATTGGAATATTAAGATTCACCGTATTTCCGAAAAAAGAGAAGAATATTAAGCTTTCCGACTACAAAGCGGATAAATTTCGCCGCCGCAAGGAAAAGCTTGACGAAAAAAACGCAAAAAAGAAGGCAAAAAAGCAGAAAAAGTCAAGCGACAACGCGGTCAGTGAGGCTGAGAGTACCTGCGATAAGGATGAGGGCGAAAAGCGGGATATTCTCGGACTTGCGGACACCGTTTTGGAGCTTGTTTCGGTGTTTCTCGCTCGGTTTGGACGGCATTTGCATATAAATGTGCGCAGGCTGGTCATAATAATCGGAAGCGAGGATGCCGCCACTACCGCCGTGGTGTACGGCGCGGTCTGCGGCACTGTACAGTGCATCGTGGAGCTGTTTGGGTCCTGCTTCCACACAAAATTTTCAAAAAACGCCGAGGTTGACGTAATCCCCGATTTTACATCCACAAAAACATCGGCGGCTGTTGATATTACATTTTCCCTGAGACTGTGGCAGATATTCGATATGCTTATAAGGACAGGGGCAGCTTATCTTAAAAAATTATTAAGTAAGGAGATATAAAAATGGCAGAGAACAAAATTTCCGGAATCATTGAAACCTCCCTTGAAAAAATAAAGAATGTGGTGGATGCCAATACTATCATCGGCACTCCCATAAACACTCCCGGCGGCACTACTGTAATACCCGTATCAAAGGTTATGGTAGGCTTTGCTTCCGGCGGTGTTGACTATCTTGGCAAAAATGCGAAAAAATCCGCAGAGGAAGCACACAAGGGCGGCACGGTTACTAACTTTGGCGGAGGCGGCGGAACAGGCGTTACAGTACAGCCTGTAGGCTTTCTCGTGATAAGTCCCGACGGAAATGTACAGCTTCTTAATGTTGGAGCAGGCAGTGCAGGTTCGGGTGACAAGATTGATTCCATTTCAAATATTATCGAAAAATCCCCCGATATCATCGGTAAAATCAAGGCAATATTTGAAAAGAAGAAGGACGATTCCGACAGTGGAGACGAGTCGGACAACGGCTGATATCCCATCTTAGGAATTAGTTTCAACACATAAAACTTTCGCTGTGACGGTATTCTTAAAATAGAGCCGATATAATGACTTTATTTTTGGAGGATACTATGCGAAAACTTAAAATTACAGCACTTCTTCTTGTGCCGATGCTCCTATGTGCATCTGTTCGGATAGATGCGCTTGAGCTTTCAGCCAAGTCATCTATAGTTATGGAAGCTTCAACAGGGCAGGTGGTGCACGAGACGGATGCCGACACACGGCGTCCGATGGCAAGTACAACCAAGATAATGACTGCCATATGTGCAATTGAATCCGGCGACCTGTCCCGTGAAATTTCTGTTGCACCGGAGGCGGTGGGTGTTGAAGGCTCATCCGTATATCTCAGCATCGGTGACAAGGTCACACTTCTTGACCTTGTCTATGCGCTTATGCTTGAGAGCGCCAACGATGCCGCCGCGGCTATTGCTATCGGAGTTGCCGGATCGGTTGAGGAGTTTGCCGGACTTATGAATGCCAAGGCGGCGGAGCTTGGTCTTTCCGATACCCATTTTACAAATCCCCACGGACTCTCGGACGAGAATCATTACACCACAGCAAGGGAGCTTGCAAAGATCACCGCATATGCTATGGAGAACGAGACCTTCCGTGAGATCGTTTCCACCGGAACTCACAAGATAAATGTGGGCGGCACGGTACGCCATCTTTCAAATCACAACAAAATGCTTCGGATGTATGACGGAGCGGTTGGCGTTAAGACAGGGTTTACCAAGGCAAGCGGACGGTGTCTTGTTTCCGCCGCCGCGCGTGACGGGATGACGCTCATTGCCGTGACCCTTAGTGCTCCCGACGACTGGGCAGATCACACGGCAATGTTAGATATGGGGTTTGCTTCGCTCTCTATGGAGAAGCTTATCGAGGCGGGGGAATCCGCTATGATCGTACCCTGCATAGGCGGCGAAAAAACGGAATTTATTATAAAAAACCGAGACGGACTTTCTCTTATACTTCCGAGGCGTGAGCGTGAGATAACAAGGCGTGTGATACTTCCGCGGTATTTCTATGCACCGATTGAAGCAGGTGATACTGTGGGTAAAATTCAGTTTTACGACAAAGATACTCTACTTGGTGAAGTACCGTTTTTTGCCGAGGAATCGGTTTTGAAAACAGAATACAAACAAAATATATTTTGGAAGATATTTAAATAAAATGACAGAACTTCGTTTACAAAAGTATATGGCTGACCTTGGACTTATGAGCCGCCGTGCCGCCGAGCAGGAAATAGCTCGGGGCGCGGTGCGCGTCAACGGCGAGGTGGCAGTTATAGGACAGAAAATATGCCCTGAGACGGACGTTGTTGAATACAAGGGACGTGTACTTAAGCAGGGCTTTAAAAAATACATATATATAATGCTCAACAAGCCGCGCGGATATGTGACTACGGCGTCCGATGAGCGCGGCAGACCTACTGTTGTGGAGCTTTGCTCGGATGTTGGTGAGAGAGTATATCCTGTTGGACGTCTTGATATGGATTCCGACGGACTGCTTCTTCTTACAAATGACGGAGAGCTTGCAAACAAGCTTACCCATCCGCGCCACTCCATACCGAAAATATACCATGTTGAGGTGGACGGAAAAACGGAACGCGCCACATTAAAACAGCTCTCGTCGCCCATGATTATCGACGGCTATGAGATCATGCCCGTAAAAACCGAGGTTCACACCTTCAAAAACGATCAGCGCCGGGAAACAACGGTTCTTCGCATGGAGCTTTATGAGGGAAGAAACCGTCAGATACGCAAGATGTGCGAAAAGTGCGGACTTACGGTAAAACGCCTTACCCGTGTGGCGATAGGTGACATCAAGCTCCAGAGCCTGAAGCCCGGAACATGGCGGCATCTGACAAAATCTCAGGTGGAATATTTAAAGAACACTGCGGCTAAGAAATAAAGCCGCAAAACTGATACAGTAGGGAAGGAACAATCACAAAATGCTTATAATCAAACCGATACAGGATAAATCGCTCCAGGAACAGCTTTGCGCAAGATGCCGTGTGGAGTATGACGCCGATCTCCTTGCGTATGGCGCATGGGTGTCCGATGAGTTTGTGGGTATATGCCAATTTAAGCTTGGTGAGACGGCTGTTATATGCGATCTTGCAAAGGCAGTTGGTACTGACGATACCGAGGCTATGTTCATAATGGGTCGTCAGACGATGAACTTTATTGATCTTCACGGTGTGCATTTTGCATATTTTGAGGGAGACTGTGAAGAAAAATTCATAAAATGGCTTGGTTTTAAAAAGGATGAGAGCGGAAGATGGTCGGCAGACCTTGCGGCGTTCTTTAAATCGCCCTGTTCCGCTGACAAGAAGTAATATGCCTGTCACAACAAAGAAGAGAGGTACATAATGAAAAAAGCTACGGTTTTATTGGCTGTTCTGATGATGATTACGGCGTTTTACGGATGCAATCAGGATGCACAGCCCCCTGTGGGACTTGTTTTGAACGAGGAGACACAGGACCCCAATGCCACGTTTATAGGTGCTCCTTTCGGGGATACCACAGACGATGTGAATATACGCCACGACGGCACTGCGGCAACCTATGTGCCCTCTGCACCGAATACGCCGTCTGTGACGGATATGCCGTCTGTGCCGGCTTCCACCGCTAAGAGCGGTGAGACACGTATCCGTTTTCTGGCGGCAGGAGACAATATCATCCATGAGAACGTATTTCTCGATGCGCGCAGTCGTGCAGGCGAGGGAGAAAAATATAACTTCATTGATATGTACGACGGAATCGCCGACATTGTAGCCGATGCGGATATTGCTTTCATCAATCAGGAGACCGCCATCTGCGGAGATGACCGCGGAGTGTACGGATATCCCAACTTCAACTCTCCCGAGGTTGTGGGCGATACGCTTATTGACCTTGGATTCGACATTGTAAATATTGCAAACAACCATGTTCTTGATATGAAGGAATCGGGATATAAGGCAACCCTTGATTATTGGCACGAGCGCGAGGACGACATTCTTATGATCGGCGGATACTACGACAAAGCCGATTACGAGAATATCCGCGTTATTAAGGAGCAGGGCGTATCAATTGCGCTGCTTTCATATACATACAGTACAAACGGAATGTATCTCTCCGCAGGCAGTAAGATGCATATTCCCTATATTGATAAAAGCGAAATCGTCAGCATGACAAAAAAAGCAGGGGAGCTTGCTGATCTTGTATTCGTTGTTATGCACTGGGGATCTGAAAATAACGGCATTACCTCCTCACAGCGTGACCTTGCCGCGGCAATAACCGAAGCAGGCGCGGATGTTATTATCGGTATGCACCCGCACATCATACAGGATATGGAGTGGCGCACGGCATCTGACGGAAGTGACACGCTGGTTATCTATTCCCTCGGCAATCTTCTCTCAACCCAGTACGACAACTTCAATCTTGTGGGCGGAATCGTTACATTTGATATTGTAAAATCCGAGGACGGAAATATTAAAATAGAAAATCCCATATACAATCCTACGGTAACTCATTACAACAAACAGCGCCTCGGTTTGCAGGTTTATCTTATGGAAGACTACACAGAGGAGCTTGTGGCACTTCACGGTAATCCCAACTACGGTCAGACCGCATCAAGCCGTGTGTGGACGCTTGACAAAATAAGAAGCTTTGCTACCAATAATGTAAATGAGGAATTTCTCCCCGATTTTCTAAAATAAGTTATTTGACTTTACATACGGAAAGGCACAGCAATGATTGATAGTTTTATTTACAGCTTAAATATAGTAGCACCCATATTCGTTATTGTGGTGCTCGGCGCGGTGCTCCAAAAATTCAGATTCTTCGGCGACGGTTTCCTTGGCGTATGTGACAGCCTTGTGTTTAAAATATGCCTGCCGTGCCTGCTTTTTCAGGATATAGCAACCACCGATATTGCAAGCAGCTTCAACGGCAAGCTTATACTTTTTTGCTGTGGGGCGGTAGGTGTATCGGTAATACTTCTGTGTGCTTTGGTACCGATATTCCTTCGTGACAATGCAAAGCGGGGTGCTTTCATTCAGGGGGCATTTCGCTCAAATGCCGCAATACTTGGCGTGACTCTCGCCGCAAATATGTTCGGCGATGCCGGTGTTTCTGTTATCGCTATGGTGCTTCCCGTAGTTGTAACGCTTTTTAACGTGTTTGCGGTTGTGATACTGAGTATTTACGCGCCTGCCGATGTAAAGCTTACTCCCGGACAGCTTGTTGTTCGGATTTTTAAGAGTATTGGTACAAATCCGCTTATTATTTCCATTGTACTTGCACTCCTGTGGCAGCTTTTGCCTTTTGAAATGCCGCTTATTGTGGATCGCAGTCTTTCCTATCTTGCGGAAATGTCAATGCCGCTTGCACTTATCAGCCTTGGGGCAAACTTTAAGCTTGAATCCCTTAAGGGACGTATCGGTACTGCGGTGCTTTCGAGTATATGCAAAACTGTGCTTGTACCTGCCGTTTGTATGGGATTTGCCATAATGCTTGGTTTCAGAGGAGTGGAGCTTGGCATTGTGTATATCATCTTTGGCGGACCTACCGCCGTGTCGAGCTACATCATGGCAAAGCAAATGAAAAGCGATCACGAGCTTGCGGCGCAGGTGCTTCTCATATCAACGCTGCTCAGCGTATTTACTCTGTTTGTAGGTATATTCTTACTTAAGGAATTTGGTCTTATATGAAGCTGATAATTGCTGAAAAGCCAAGCCTTGCGCGCTCTATTGTGAGTGCGCTTGGCGGCGCTCCACGCGGAAACGGATTTTATACCGCAGGTGAATATTTGGTGACCTGGGCTTTCGGTCACCTTTTTTCGCTTGCTGATATTGAATATTATACAGGCGGTGAGCCGGGAGCGAAGTGGACACTTGAGGGACTCCCGTGCTTTCCGCAGGAATTTTCCTACGAGCTTAGAAAATCCGGCAAGGGCGATGACGGTACTGCAAGGCAATTTGAAACCATAAAGCAGCTCTGCCGCCGTGCGGATGTGGATACCATCATAAATGCAGGAGACTCGGACCGTGAGGGAGAGATAATCGTAAGACTGTGTATAATGAAGGCGTTTGACCTTACTCCGTCAATGCCGTTCGCAGTGACAGACAAAAAGCTCTGCCGTCTTTGGCTTCCCGACCAGACGGAGGAAACTATAAGAGCCGCTGTGGCAGAGTCACCCGACGAGAGCTTTTACAATAATCTTGCCGATGAGGGATTTGCGCGAACATACATGGATTGGCTGTACGGAATCAATCTTACAAGATACGCAACTCTTAAAGCCGGAACGCTTCTCAGAGTGGGACGGGTAATCGTGCCCATCGTGCGAGCTATATGCGAGAGAGACCGCGCTATACGGAATTTTACCCCTGAAAAGTATTATCAGCCTCGCTCCGATGCCGAAACAGGCGGCGAGAAAATCGAGCTTTTGTCAAAGTCGAAGTTTGAGCGTGATAAGGCTTCACATTGTGAAAAGAGGTGCGTCGAGCTTAACGCCATGGGAGCGGTGGTCACTGATGTGAAGCGCAAAAAGGACAAGCTGTCACCGGGAAAACTGTGGTCGCTGTCAAAGCTTCAGGGATTCCTCGGTAAAAAGTATAAAATGTCAATGCAGCGCTCCCTTGAAGTGCTCCAAAAGCTTTACGAGGAGGGCTATGTGACCTATCCCCGAACAAACTCGGAGTATCTTGCCACTGCCGAAAAGGATAAGGTGAAGCGGATAATAGCCGCCACATCAAAGCTTGGCTATCCCGTGGAATTTAGGGATTCAAAGCAGATTTTCGATGACTCCAAGATAGAAGCACACTCGGCGATGACCCCTACCACTAAAATTCCCGACAAAAAGCGGCTCACAGAGGATGAAGCTGTGGTTTACGGTGCTATAATGCGCCGATTTGCGGCAGTTTTTTGCGCTCTTGACTGTATCGTTGATAAAACCGAGATAAAAATAGCCGTTGGCGACCCGTCTGCCGGCGGTGAAGAATTTACCCTTAAGGGTACGGTAATGCTTGAGCCGGGATGGACAAAATTTGACGATTATACGGCGAAAGATAAGATTCTGCCGCCTCTTAAAAAAGGGGACGCGGTAAACATTGATTTTAAGCCCTGCGAAAAGGAAAGCTCACCACCGAAGCACTACACCATCGAAACGCTTAACAATTACCTAAAAAATCCTTTCCGCGACGAGCTTTCAAAGAAAGATGACGATGCCGATGATGCGGAGGAATACCGTGCGGTGTTCGAGGGACTTGAGCTTGGTACGGAAGCGACCAGAACACAGATAATCGACAATGCCAGAAATTCCGGATATATACAGCTAAAAAAAGACGTTTACACCATCCTGCCGGACGGAGAATTTTTGGTGGATTCCCTTGGTGCTATGGGAATCGGTATGGATAAATACAAAACGGCGGAGCTTGGTCGGGCACTGAAGCGCGTTTACCGCGGTGAGATGACGGTGCGCGGTGCCGCTGAGATTGCGGAGCGCGAGATATCGGAAGTGTTTGCTCTTGGAAACTCCGCAGACTCCACCGGCTTTGCAGGAGACATTATCGGTGCATGTCCGCTTTGCGGCAGAGAAGTGATACGCACACGCCGGGGATACGGATGCAAAGGCTACAAGGATGGCTGTAAATTTACCATTTGGAGCACCGTCGCGGGCCATAATATTTCCGTGGCGGAAGCCAAGGACCTGCTTTCCGTCGGCAGAACTGACGTGATCCAAGGCTTTGTATCAAAAAAAGGTACGAATTTCTCGGCAAGGCTGAAGCTTGACGGAGAAAAAGTAGTTTTTGAGTTTGAAAATGACCGTCCGCGTGCATCTTACGGTGTCGGATATGCGCCGTCAGCCGCCCCTGAGAGGGGAAGCGGTAAGCCTGTGGAAGGAATACCCATTGACTATACTTTCGGGTAAAACATTTCGGATATTACAGGGAGGCTAACCTTATGCCAAAGTACAAATACGTTCTTTTTGACCTTGACGGAACCCTTGACGACCCATTCGAGGGCATAACGAAGTCAGTTGTTCATGCAATGAAAAAGTTTGGCGTTGATGCCGACAGCAAATCCCTTGGCTGTTTTATCGGTCCGCCCCTTGCGGAATCATTTACTAAATATTTCGGACTTTCCGAGGATGAGGCAAAAACAGCGGTGGAATATTACCGTGAATATTACCGCCCCACAGGCATTTTTGAGGTGAAGATATACGACGGCATCCCCGAACTGCTTGAAAAGCTTAAAAATGCCGGATGTGAGCTTATTCTTGCAACCTCAAAGCCTATTGTATTTGCCGATATGATACTCGAAAGGTATGACCTTAAAAAGTATTTTTCCGCCACATTCGGAAGTGAGCTTGACGGAACGAGGGTTAAAAAGGCGGAGGTCATAGATTACGCACATGAGAAATACCCGTTCGATAAATCCTGTGCCGTAATGGTGGGCGACCGCCGTCACGACGTTGAGGGAGCACATCAGTGCGGCATCCCCTGTATTGGCGTGACTTTTGGATATGGTGATAGGACAGAGCACGAAGAATGCGGTGCTGATTTTATCGCCTGCTCCGTATCAGAGCTTGAAGCTTTCCTTATATGAATAAAAGCACCTCCCTTGGGGTATGATACCAGCAAGAGGAGGTGCTTTTTTATGAATATGGATGATAAAACATATAAAAAATATGTGGAAAAGCGTGCGACGAAATCAAACCTGCCGTCTGACTGCGCTAAGGCGTTTTTGGTTGGGGGACTTATATGTATAATCGGTCAGGGACTCTTTGATTTATACAGCGCGCTTGGAATGACCGAGGAAAATGTGAAATCCCTTGTACCGTCATCGCTTATATTTTTGGCGGCGCTTCTTACCGCACTTAATGTATTTGACAATATTGCAAAGTTTGCCGGAGCGGGAACGCTTGTGCCAATAACCGGATTTTCCAACGCCGTGGTATCCCCGGCAATTGATACTAAGGCTGAAGGCTTCATACTTGGCGTTGGCGCAAAAATATTTACGGTTGCAGGACCTGTGATACTGTACGGCACGCTTGCGTCTGTTATCTACGGCGTTATTTTGTATATTGTGAGGTTGTTCTGATGCAGAGGGGAATAATAGAGCTTTCGTCCCGACCGTCAATTCTCAGTGCCGCCACAGTGGTTGGAAAAAAGGAAATGGACGGTCCGCTTGCAAGGTGCTTTGATAAATACGATGAAACAGATACATTCGGTATGCCAACCTGGGAGCAGTCCGAGAGTGAAATGCAGAGAATCGCGCTTAATACCGCCATTGACAAGGGCGGATTCAAAATACACGATATTGACGCAATTTTTGCAGGAGACCTTATCAATCAGTGTACCTCCAGCGGATACGGTCTTGCCAATTTTGATGCACAGTTTTTCGGGCTTTTCGGTGCTTGTTCAACAATGGCGGAATCCTTGGTACTTGCATCCATGCTTATTGATTCGGGGAAATACTCACGCTGTGCGGCAGTGACGTCCTCCCACAACTGTTCTGCCGAAAGGCAGTTCCGCTTTCCCATTGAATACGGCGGTCAGCGTCCCCCTACCGCGCAGTGGACCGTTACGGGAGCGGCGGCACTGATTGTGGGCGAGCATTCCGGCGCACCGTATATTACCGAGGTGCTTCCGGGTCGTGTTACCGACAAAGGAATTACGGATAACGCCAACATGGGCGCGGCAATGGCACCTGCGGCGGCGGACACGCTGAAGCGGTATTTTGATGAATCCGGGACAAAGCCTCAGGATTTTGACACGATCTTTACGGGAGACCTGGGATTTGAGGGAAGCGGAATATTAGGTGAGCTTCTCATGTCAGAAGGATATGACATCTCCGGTGTGCACAAGGACTGCGGTCTTATGATATACGAGCGCGAAAGACAGGATGTTCACGCCGGCGGCTCGGGATGCGGATGCTCGGGATGTGTGCTTGCAGGTCATATTCTTCCCGAAATTACGGCAGGTAAGCTTGGTCGTATCCTGTTTGTTGCAACGGGTGCGATGATGAACACCGCAAGTCTCCAGCAGGGATTAACAATACCTGGAATCGCACATCTTGTATGCATAGAGGGGGATAGAGCTGATGGATAAAGTGCTTCAGTATCTATGGGCATTTATTGTTGGCGGCGCACTTTGCGTTATTGCCCAGATACTCATTGACAAAACCAAGCTTACTCCTGCGCGAATACTTGTTTTCTATGTTGTTGGCGGAGTTATATTAACGGGAATCGGACTGTATCAGCCCC
>CAJGCT010000032.1 GCA_904501985.1 uncultured Clostridia bacterium | reverse complement strand
TCTTCCGCCTTGTCAAGGGGTTTCTTAAAAGTTTTTTCAACTTTTTTCTCTACCGCTCGGTCTCCCTCGCGGACAGCTTATATATTCTATCACATCCCTCCCCTTTTGTCAACCCCTTTTTTATCTTTTTTTCGAGTTTGTGTAAATTATCCACTGCAAATCAATCAAAATAAAGTTTTGTGGTGCTTTTATATACAACCCCCTGTTTGTAAACTATTTCCACCCCAAATCAGGCGCCTTGACATTCTTTTCTACATATGATATAATATATGCTGTCCATTTTCGGGCAAATACGCGGTCTTTTGCCGCAGAAAGGAGATATAATTATGATGAATGAAGGCTTCATCCCAACAGTGGGCGACCTTTACGACTGCTCGCATACTATAGCCGCCAATCTCTTCAACCAAAGAGCTTTTCCATGGGAACTACTTGACAGTATCAAGGATTTTATCATCGAACTCGGAAAAAAGCTCGACCCTAACCTGTATGAAGACCGCGGCGACGGCATTTTTGTAGCAAAGGATGCAAAAATCGCACCAACTGCCTACATCGGCGGTCCGTGTATCATTGATTCAGGCGCAGAAATACGCCACTGTGCTTACATACGCGGATCTGCTATTATAGGAAAGAATGCGGTCGTGGGAAACTCCTGCGAGCTGAAAAACTGCATCCTGTTCGACGGCGTACAGGTGCCGCACTTCAACTATGTGGGCGATTCCATTCTGGGATACAAATCTCACATGGGCGCAGGCGCAGTCACGTCCAACGTCAAGAGTGACAAAACGCCGGTTGCCGTTAAATGCAGTGGCACCGTCATTGATACCGGACGAAAGAAGTTCGGCGCAATGCTGGGCGACAACGTGGAAGTCGGTTGCAACAGCGTTCTCTGCCCGGGAACGATAGTAGGTAAAAATTCCAATATTTACCCGCTGTCAAGAGTTCGCGGCGTAGTTCCGCCGGATTCCATCTACAAGGATTCTGACAACATTGTAAAAAAACATTAGTATTTAGAAAGGAAGATAACCCATGGGAAGACTTTTCGGTACTGACGGAGTACGCGGAATTGCCAATGAGGAGCTTACCTGTGAGCGCGCTATGCAAATCGGACGCGCAGCGGCAGAAGTTCTTTCAAGCGGCAGACGTAATCTCCCCACCGTACTGGTCGGTATGGACACAAGACTATCCTCCGAGATGTTAGCCTCTGCTCTTACGGCAGGACTTTGCTCGGTAGGTGCGGATGTTATTGATCTTGGCGTAGTGCCAACCCCAGCCGTAGCTTATCTTATCGGCAAATACAAGGCTCACGCAGGTATCATGATCTCCGCTTCGCACAATCCTTACGATTACAACGGCATCAAAATATTCAACGAAGACGGCTTCAAGCTGGCAGATGAGCTTGAGGAGCGCATCGAATCCATAGTACTCGACGGGACGCCTGCACCAAAGCTTGCGGCATCTCGCAATATCGGTCGAGTAACCCGCGCACAAAACGCTCCCAAGGATTACATTGACCATCTCGTAAGCTCTGTGCACTGCTCTCTTGAAGGCATGAATATCGCCGTTGACTGCGCAAACGGATCGGCAAGCCGTACAGCGGCTATACTTTTTGAGCGTCTCGGTGCAAATGCTGTTATTCTTTCAAGCGATCCCGACGGTGTAAACATTAACGAGAACTGCGGCTCAACTCACCTTGACAATCTAAGAGCCTATGTGACAGAGCACGGCCTTGATGCCGGTATTGCTTATGACGGAGATGCAGACCGCTGTCTTTGTGTTGACAACGAAGGCAATGACGTTGACGGCGACATGATAATGGCAATCCTCGCACTTGATATGAAAGCACGCGGAAAGCTGAACAAAAACACCGTTGTGGGCACCATCATGACCAACTTCGGCTTCTCAAAATTCTGCGAAGCAAACGGAATCCGCTTTGAAGCTACAAAAGTAGGCGACAGATATGTGCTTGAAGAAATGCTGCTTGAAGATTATCATCTGGGCGGTGAGCAGTCCGGACACATCATATTCCGCGACTTTTCCACCACAGGCGACGGTCAGCTTACGTCAATCCAGCTTCTCTCTCAGCTAAAGCGCACCGGAGTAGCACTCAGCGACGCCGCAAAAGCTATGACAAGATTCCCTCAGTTCATTGTGAACATCCGTGTATCTGCCGAAGCAAAATTGGCATTCTATACAGATCACAAGGTCAAGGAAATTCTTGACGAAGCAAAGAAGGCAATGGGAGATACAGGAAGAATCGTAACAAGACCTTCCGGCACCGAGCCGCTTATACGCATAATGACAGAGGGCGAGGATTCCGAGCTTGCAAAGAGCATAGCAGAAGATACTGCCGAGCGTATAAAAAAGCAGCTTGAAAGCTATAAATAATGTAAGGACACACGCCCAAAGCGCCGGGACCGTCAGATGACGGTTGACGAGGAGAAAAATTATCGAAATATTCGGCGGGAATTTTTCCGGCGGACGCCAAACGTCCGTCGTAAGTCCGAGGACAAAAACCGTGGGTAACTGCGGCAGACAAAAGATCGGATAAAACAAAACTCAAAATAAAAATTACGGCAAAGGCCGTATGGGCAGACTGTGCCTATGCGGTACAGTTTGCCTTTTGCACATACGGCTTTTGATTATAGGAGAAAAGCATATGTGTGGTATCATTGGATACATTGGTAAAGATAATTCTGTAAATCATCTTATTGAGGGTCTGCGTGCCCTGGAATATCGCGGATATGACTCTGCGGGTATAGCATTTTTCGACACAAAGCAAAAGCTTAATACGGTGAAAGCCGCAGGCAGACTTGCAAATGTGGAAGCTATGATGCAGATAACCCCGGAATCGCACTGCGGCATCGGTCACACCCGTTGGGCGACCCACGGTGCCCCCGACGATATAAATGCGCACCCCCACGGCACACCCTCTCTGCGCCTTGTTCACAACGGAATAGTTGAAAACTATGCGGCGCTGAAAGAGGAGCTGACCGCTCTCGGATACACATTTGAGAGTGAAACCGACACGGAGGTTGCCGCAAAGCTTCTTGATTACTATTATGTAAAGGAAAAGCTTACGGCACGCGCCGCTATAGAGCGCATGACATCAAGGCTCGTTGGCTCTTGGGCGCTTGGCATACTGTTTGCAGACGATCCGGGAACCGTATGGGCGGCAAGGCAAGGCTCTCCGCTTATAATCGGCAAGGGCGAAAATGAACACTATATCGCTTCCGACATTACGGCAATCCTTAGCCGCACCAGAGACTATTATCAGCTTGACGAGGGTGAGATCGCTAAAGTCACCCGTTCATCGGCTGAAATATGGAAGGATAGCAAGCCGGTAAACAAGGAGCTTAAAGTTGCGCATTGGGATATAGAGGCGGCGGAACGGGGCGGATATCCTCACTTTATGATAAAAGAAATAAATGAGGAGCCCACCGCTATACGCACCACTCTCCACAGCCGTATAAAGGACGGTCTTCCGGACTTTTCGGGCGATGGCTTTGATACGTCTGTTTTAGGTGAGATATCCCGTATGCACATAATCGCCTGCGGTACGGCAATGCACGCCGGACTTGTAGCAAAGGGACTTCTTAACTCTCTCGCAAAGCTCCCCTGTGAGGTTGAGATCGCATCAGAGTTCAGATACAACGATCCCATTGTGGGAAAAGGCGACCTTGTGCTTATCATCTCTCAGTCGGGTGAAACCGCAGACTCCCTTGCGGCACTGAGACTTGCAAAGAAAAAGGGCGCGGCAACACTCGCCATAGTAAACGTCATCGGCTCGTCCATTGCGCGTGAGGCAGATTCTGTTCTCTACACAATGGCAGGACCGGAGATAGCCGTTGCAAGTACAAAGGCTTACTCTGTGCAGACAGCACTCCTTTACCTGTTATCTGTCGAAGCCGGTCTTGTCCGCGGCAGACTTTCCCGCGAGGATGCGGCAAAACGGGTTTCGGAGCTTTACAACCGTGCTCCCGAAGCTGTTGCAGAGATGATCGCACGAGAGAAAGAAATAGAGACCGTTGCAAACAAAATCTCCGGATGTGAGGACCTTTTCTTCATCGGACGAGGTGCTGATTATCATCTCGCGGCAGAAGGCTCACTGAAGCTGAAGGAAATCTCCTACATTCACAGCGAGGCATATGCGGCAGGCGAGCTTAAGCACGGTACTATTTCTCTTGTTACTCCGGGCGTCCCCGTAGTGGCACTTTGTACCGTACCCGATCTCTATGAGAAAATGGTTTCCAACATCCGCGAGACTAAGGCACGCGGAGCTGAGACATTTATGATCTGCGGCGCGGATACCGAGGTTGCCGAGGGCACCGCGGATCACATCATCCGCCTCCCCGAGATATCCCCTGAGCTTGCATTTCTCCCTGAGGTATGCGCACTTCAGTTGTTCGCTTATCATGCGGCGGCGGCAAGGGGATGCGACATCGACAAGCCGAGAAATCTTGCAAAATCGGTTACAGTAGAATAAAGCTTTACCAAATAAGGCACAAAAACGGCGCCGTCTTCGTGAAATTCACGCAGACGGCGCTATTTTTCGCAAAAACTCTCATTTCGATCGTCTAAAACAGGCTGTATATCAAAAAAGCAAACCAAAACGGCAAAAATATTGTAAAAAATAACACTTTTCACGGGCGGCAGATTCGTGGTATAATAAAGAGTATGATTGCAAAATGATAAATTTATATTGTAAGGAGAGATCACATTGATCCGAAGCGATTTAAGAAACATAGCAATAATCGCCCACGTTGACCACGGCAAGACCACTCTTGTTGACGAGATGTTAAAGCAGGGCGGTATATTCCGTGAAAATCAGGCTACAGAGGACAGAGTAATGGACTCGGATGCCATCGAAAAAGAGCGCGGTATCACAATTCTCGCAAAGAACACCGCCGCGCATTATAAAGATGTAAAAATCAATATCATCGACACCCCCGGCCACGCGGATTTCGGCGGCGAGGTTGAGCGTATACTTAAAATGGTAAACGGCGTTCTTCTGCTGGTTGACGCGGCAGAGGGTCCCATGCCTCAGACACGTTTTGTGCTTCAGAAAGCACTTGAGCTTAAGCACAAGGTTATCGTTGTGGTAAACAAGGTGGACAAGCCTGACGCACGCATAAACGAAGTCATCGACGAGGTGCTTGAGCTGCTTATCGACCTTGACGCAACCGACGAACAGCTTGATTCTCCCATGGTATTCGCCTGCGGACGTGACGGAACAGCTTCCCTCTCCCCCGAGGAAAGAGGCGAGGATCTGCGCTGTCTCTTTGACACTATTCTCGAATATATCCCTGCCCCCGAGGGCGAGGACGAGGAGCCGCTTCAGATGCTTGTTTCCTCAATCGACTATAACGAATATGTTGGACGTATCGGAATCGGACGTATTGAGCGCGGTGGACTTAAGGTAGGTCAGGAGGTTGCAATTGCGAACTTCCACACAGGCGAAGCGCCCAAGCGCACACGCATCGTTTCTCTCTACCAGATCGACGGTCTCCAGAGAATCCCTGTGGAAACCGCAAAGATGGGCGACATCGTATGCTTCTCAGGCGCAGGTGATGTTACAATCGGCGACACAGTTTGTGCCGTTGACTGCATTGAGCCCCTTGAATTTGTAAAGGTAAGCGAACCGACACTTGAAATGACCTTCTCGGTAAACGACAGCCCCTTTGCAGGACGTGAGGGCAAGTTTGTCACATCCCGTCAGCTCCGCGAGAGACTCTACAAGGAGCTTCTGCGTGACGTTTCGCTCCGCGTATCCGACGGCGAGACCACCGACTGCTTCAAGGTTGCCGGCAGAGGTGAAATGCACCTTTCCATCCTTATTGAAAATATGCGCCGCGAGGGATATGAGCTTACCTGCTCCATGCCGCGCGTGCTTTACAAGGAAATAGACGGCCAGCTTTGCGAGCCTATGGAGCGCGTTACAATCGACGTGCCCGAGGGAAGCGAAGGCTCGGTTATAATGAAGCTTGGCGCACGCAAGGGCGACCTGCTCGAAATGAATCTCCACGGAAGCCGTATGAGAATCGAATATGTGATCCCGGCGCGCTGCCTGTTCGGCTACAGAAGCGAATTTCTCACCGACACACGCGGTGAGGGTATCATAAACTCCGTGTTCGACGGCTATCAGCCCTACCGCGGAGATATTACACTTCGCTACACCGGCTCACTTGTTGCAAGCGAGGCAGGCGAAACCACATCCTACGGTCTCTATCAGACCCAGGACAGAGGTCAGATGTTTGTTGGCGTTCAGACCCCCGTTTACGAGGGCATGATCGTTGGTGAATCGCCGAAAATAGGCGATATCGCCCTTAACCCCTGTAAAAAGAAGCATCTTACTTCCATCCGTTCATCGGGTGCTGACGAAGCGCTTATCCTTGTTCCCCACAAGCAAATGAGCCTTGAAGAGGCTATCGAATTCCTTGCCGAGGACGAGCTTATGGAGGTAACACCCAAGTCCATCCGTCTGCGCAAGGCGATACTTGACACCCCCACAAGACTTAAGGCACAGGCAAAGCTGAAAAAGTAATATACGAAAGCTCCTCCGCAAGGATGCGGAGGAGCTTCTCTTTTTGTTTAAAAATTCACCCTTATCGCTTCTGTAACTTTGCCGCTGTCCGTGTCGATGGTAAACATCACTGCATCCGCATCCACAGGACCGTCGGACAGCTCGAATCTCACCGGCATCTTGGTGCGAAGCTTTTCGATAATGATGTCAGCACGCACGCCAAGTACACCGTCGTGAGGGCCTGTCATGCCGAGATCGGTAACATATCCGCTTCCCTTAGGCAAGACCATAGTATCCGCCGTGGGTACATGGGTATGCGTTCCCACAATCACGTTTATCCTGCCGTCAAAATACCGCCCAAGGGCAATTTTTTCACTTGTCGCCTCCGCGTGAATATCAAGAACGGCGAAATCGTACTTCCCCGACTCACGTTCAAGTATGCGCTCAACCGTGTCAAAGGGGCAAGCGAGGGATTCAAGATATATAGTGCCAAGCACGTTGATAACAAGCACTCGCCAACCGTCAATATTCGCAAGCGTGTAACCGCTGCCTGCCGTTCCGGCAGGATAGTTAGCCGGACGAATAAGGGTATCGTTTGAATCAAGATATGCCCTTATTTCCCTCTTTTTGAATATGTGATTGCCGCTTGTAAGTATGTCGCAGCCTGCCGCAATAAGCGTGTCTGCGCTTGCCGGATCAAGACCGTTACCGAGAGCGGCATTTTCCGCGTTGCAGACTACCATGTTTATTTTGTGGTAATTCCTGAAATTCCACAGATTTTCCTTTATGTGCTTCACCGCCGCAGGTCCTACAACATCCCCCACAGCAAGAATTTTAAATGTACCCAAAATTTCCTCCGTTATTCGTAATTTGCCATGATTTTTGATATAGACAACAGGTAGACGTCACCCTGCAAAGCGGGAGGCGAAACGCCTCCCCTACGGACACATCGCAATCAACCATTACCACACACCCAATTACCGCCACCCCAAGCCGCCGGAATGGTGAGGACCCATGCAGGCGGCGCGAGTAGTGCGTTCTAACGATTCGCACCCGCGTTGCCTTAGCGGTATGCTATTCCCATGTATAAAGTTTTTGCGGATGCTTTCAGCACATCGCAAGCGATGTGCTCAAAAAGCGACCGTAACTCTCCTACACGCCCCCTGTTACTGTCCCTTCACCTTGTCCCAATAAGCCCTTGCCGCCTGCTCGACCTTGTTGTCACCGTACTCGTAGTAACGGGCGTTTTTCAGATCATCGGGAAGATATTGCTGCTTAATATAGTGATCGGGATAGTCGTGGGGGTACTTGTAACCAACAAAATTGGGACTGCGAAGATGAGTGGGCACAGCCTGCCCCTTGCCTGCCGCAAGGTCCGCATTTGCCGCCGCCAAAGCCGAATATGCACTACTTGATTTCGGCGCAGTGGCAAGCATCACCGCCGCATTGGCAAGCGGTATGCGACCTTCCGGCAACCCAAGCTCCCTCGCACTGTCAACGCAGGACTTGGTGATAACCGCCGCCATGGGATAGGCAAGCCCGATGTCCTCGCTTGCAATTACCTGAAGCCGCCTGCACACCGAAATAAGATCGCCGCCCTCAAGAAGCTTTGCAAGATAAAATACCGCCGCATCCGGATCCGAGCCGCGTATGGATTTCTGTAAGCAGGACAAAAGATCATAGTGCACATCCCCTGCCCGATCAAAGTTTCCCACAACCTTTGGCGTAAATGAGCGGATAAGCTCCGCGGTGATCTCACCGTCCCCGGACGCCGCAAGATAGAATGCGTTTTCAAGTAAACCTATACTGCGCCGCACATCTCCTGCGGCAGAGCCAGACAATACATCGTATGCCTCGTCGCCGCACCGTACAGCCACACCCTCGTCAGCGTTCAGCCGTTCAAGTGTGCGCACAAGTGCCTTTTTTATGTCAGATGGCGACACCGGCTTAAATTCAAATACCGCAGAGCGGGAAATTATGGCGTTGTATACGTAAAAATAGGGATTCTCCGTAGTCGACGCAATAAGCGTTATTCGCCCGTCCTCCATAAATTCAAGGAGAGATTGCTGCTGTTTTTTATTGAAATACTGTATCTCGTCAAGATAAAGAAGTATTCCGCCGCTTCCGTATATTGTGCCCGTCTCCTCAATGACCTCCTTGACATCCGCAAGGCTTGCGGTGGTGGCGTTGAGACGCCGCAAGGTCATTCCGGAGCGTTCCGCCACAATGTTTGCGGCTGTAGTCTTGCCTGTCCCGGGAGGACCGAAAAATATCATGTTGGTTATATGCCCCGAATCCGTCATGCGGCGTAGCACTCCGTTTTTTCCCACTAAGTGCTCCTGCCCCACCATATCATCAAAGCTCATGGGGCGTATCTTGTCGGCAAGCGGTTGTATCATGTCTATTTCCTTTCGGTAACAAAAGATTATATGCTGTTTTCCTTCTGTTTTTTCGCCGCACACACAGCGGCATCAAAAAGGTCCGTGTCCTCACAAAGATTTGCAAGCTTGAAGCGAAGATCGCCGTGCTGACGGACCTCCGCATCCACCGAGCCGAGAAAATCGCCGGGACCTCGCTCACCAAGGTCATATTCGGCTATTTTAAAGCCGTCATAGGTGGTGCGCATAACTTCAAGCCGCTCCCTTGCCGAGCTTTTGCCGCCAACATCCGAAACAAGCACGCAGTAAGACTTGGCGCGCCCCCGTCCCACTCTGCCGCGAAGCTGATGGAGCTGGGAGAGACCGAATCGCTCCGCATTTTCGATTATCATAAGCGTGGCATTTGGGACGTTGACTCCCACCTCAATAACAGTGGTCGATACCAGAACATCAATGCTTCCTGCCGAAAATTCCGACATTATCGCATCCTTTTCCGCCGGCTTCATTTTTCCGTGTACGCAGGCTATCCTCATTTCCGGAAGTGACTCCGAAAGCGTCTCTGCCCACACAGTTGCCGCCTTCGGCGGATTTTTCGGGCGCATGATCTCGTTTATATCGTAGCCGAAGTCAAACAGGCGTATATCCTCCTGGGACACCTCACCGGCTTCAAGCTCCTCCACCGCAGGGCAGACCACATAGGTCTGATGCCCCTCCGCTTTTTGCTTTCGTATAAACCCAATCAGTCGTTCCCGATAGCTCTCGTTAACAACAAAGGTCTCCACCCTCTGTCTGCCGGGCGGCATTTCATCAAGCACCGACATATCAAGCTCGCCATACAAAAACATGGCAAGCGTTCTCGGAATAGGCGTTGCGCTCATAGTAA
Source organism: uncultured Clostridia bacterium (assembly GCA_904501985.1). GTDB lineage: Bacteria > Bacillota > Clostridia > Oscillospirales > CAG-272 > Flemingiibacterium. Next base: position 11,305 of record CAJGCT010000032.1, on the reverse strand, counting down.
GCTGATGGCAGGAATCGCCGCCGCCCTTCATAAGAAGTGCCTCACGCTGACCAACCCCAAAGCGGTGCTGCTCGTCGCATATCACAAGTCCGAGACGCGAAAATTTTACTCCGTCGCCAATAAGCGCGTGAGTGCCCACAAGCACACCAAGCTCGCCGGATTTAAGTGAGTCATGAAGCTCTCGTCTGGCAGCCCCCTTGGTACTGCCCGTAAGAAGTCCGCATTTTATACCGAGTCCGCCGAGAAGCTCCGACAACTCGTTGTAATGCTGCACCGCCAGAATCTCCGTCGGTGCCATCAGTGCACACTGATAGCCGTTTTTCACCGCAAGATATGCCGCCGCCGCGGCAACCGCGGTCTTGCCGCTTCCAACGTCACCGCACACGAGCCTGCGCATGGGAATGCCGGATGCCATATCCATGGCGATCTCGCCTATAGAGCGTATCTGTGCGCCCGTAAGGGGATAGGGGAATTTTTCGGCAAAAGCAGTTATATCCATGTCGGAAAGCTTCGGTGCTGTGGCATCCCTCTTTTTTACATCGCCTGCCCCGAGAGCAAAACGGTACAGCTCCTCAAATATAAGCCGTCTTTTTGCCCTCTCAAGGGATTTGAAATCCTTCGGTGCGTGTATACCTCGAAGAGCCGTTCCGATGCCGCAGAGATTATTCTCCTCACATATCTCAGCCCCGAGAATGTCGGGAATGTTGTCACCAAGTGCCGAAAGTGCCTCCGAAACAAGCTTTGCCAGAAGCTTCTGGTTAATTCCCGACGTCAGCGGATATACTGCCACAAGGGGCAGAAGCTCTCTGCCCTCGATTATAGGCTCAACCACAGGAGAGGACAGCATACATTTGCCGCCCTCCTTGGTGATCTTTCCGTAGAATCGGTATTCACCGCCCTTTACGACGGTATCTTTCATGTAAGGCTGATTAAAAAAGACGATCTCACAGCTTCCCGACTCATCAAATGCCCGAAGCTTGCCAAGCGTCATCCCACGCTTCAGCGCGGCATTTTTAACGTCGGTTGCCGCCGTGAGAATGAACGCCGCCGTCTCGCCGTTCTCGGCAGACGCAAGCGGCTTTACGTTTCCGCGAAATTCATAGGCTCTGGGGAAATGATACAGTAGATCGCCAACAGTGGATATACCAAGCCGCAGAAGTGCCTTGGCACGGGTCTCACCCACTCCGCGCATATACTGAATACTCGTGTCAAATGTTATCTGCATATCATCACTCCCCTGTATCTGCACAGAGCCGATTTTGTCTTACTTTCTTGCGGCGAAATATGTACCCACGTGCTTTCCGTCACAAATGTCGTAAAGCACCTCCGGATTTTTACCGTTTACTATAAGCATAGGGATTCCGGCTTCGGTAACAAGCTGTGCCGCCTTTATTTTTGTAATCATACCGCCCGTACCGCGGTCAGTGCCTGCACCGCCGGCGTAGGATATAACGGTGTCGTCTATAACGTCAACGCGGTCAATAAGCTTCGCCGAGGGATTCTTTCTCGGGTCGCTGTCAAAAAGACCGTCGATATCCGACATATTTATAAGAAGATCCGCCCCACATACAAGTGCCACATAGGCGGAAAGAGTATCGTTTCCGCCGAATTTAAGCTCCTCGACCGAAATAGGGTCGTTCTCATTTACAATGGGAACACATCCAAGCTTCAAAAGCTCGCGGAATGTGTTTCTTGCGTTTGTGCGGCGCACGTCGTTGTCGATTATGTCCTTTGTCATAAGCATCTGCCCAACGGTATGACCGTATGTGGCAAAAAACTGCTCATACACCTGCATAAGCTCCGCCTGACCTATGGCGGCAAGCGCCTGTTTTTCCTCGGTGCTTTCAGGACGGCGTCCGAGATTCAGTCTGGATATGCCTGCCGCAACCGCACCTGAGCTTACAAGCACCACTTCGTGACCGGCATTTTTAAAATCGGACAGAATCCGCACAAGCAGCTCCATTCTGCGAAGATCAAGATTCCCCGTCTGATGAGTCAGGGTGTTTGAGCCTATCTTCACAACAATTCGGGAGCTTTTATCAAGAATACTCATTTCTACTTCTCCGGAAATTACTTATTCAAAGCAGTTAAGAAGACCGTTAAATGCCGCCTCATCGGAATAGGTGAAATACACCTCGCAGATGCGGTCGCCCAGCATTGCACGGTATACGCACTGGTATATTGCCGTGTCGTTCATGCTGACAGTGTACAGCGAGCCGCCAAATTCTCTGCCGCCAAACGCGCGGTTGTCAAGCTCCTCATAGCTGACAGCAAGTCCGTTCGCTTCATACTGCTCCTTGATGCTCTCAAGCTGAGCGGCAAGATAATCCTCGAAGCTCATGCCGTCGGGAGCGGATATGGTTCTCACAAGCACCGTGTCGTAATTGGTGTTATCGGTTGCCATCATCTCATATACAGCACCGTCACCCATGGCTTCGATCTCAGCAAGCTCCGCCTCGTCAGACATGGTAATATTTTCGGAGGGGGTAAACTTAATACCGCTCCATGTGCTTTCATAGCCGGAAGCGTCTGCCACGCCCTCGGTGTATTCGGTGACATCTGTGTAAACCGCGCTTTCGTTCTTAACGCCGCAAGCGGTGCTAAGAGATGCGGAGAGGATAAGGGCTGTCAAAATAAGAGCTGTTTTTTTCATTGGTATATCTCCTTTGGAATTTTTTTAAAAATTTTCGCAAATAGTCTTTGCAAATCGCGTGTTTTATATTATAATATAATGTAGGTACAACCTAATGTCTATATTATACCTTGTATTTAGATAAATTGCAAGGGGTTACATACAAAATATATCAACTAAAACCGGAAAGTGAACACTTATGTATAAAAACGTACACATTCCTGAACTTTTAGCACCTGCCGGCTCCCCCGAAGCCCTCGATGCCGCCATTGTAGGCGGTGCCGATGCCGTATATTTCGGCGGAGCGGCATTCAACGCCCGTATAAACGCAAAGAATTTCTCAGGCGACGCACTTCGTGATGCTATTGGAAAATGCCGCCTTTACGGCGTAAAAACAAATATCACACTTAATACCTTGGTGCACGACCGTGAAATGTACGACGTTTTAAAGTATGTTGAGGAGCTGTACACTTTAGGGGCAGATGCACTTATCGTGGCAGACCTTGGGGCGGCGCGGCTCATACACAAATACTTCCCCGACCTTGAGCTTCACGCAAGCACTCAGGCAATGGGACACAATACCGATGCCGCAAGAATATTTGCAGATATGGGATTTTCAAGAATGGTGGCGGCACGGGAGCTGTCATTTTCCGACCTTGCCGCCCTTTGCAAAAGCTCCCCTATTGAAACAGAGCTGTTTATACACGGAGCTATCTGCGTTTCCCAGTCGGGAGGATGCCTTGCAAGCTCCCTTATCGGGGGCAGAAGCGGAAACCGCGGTGAGTGTGCCCAGCCTTGCAGACTCCCCTACAGATGCGACAAAAAGAACTGCCCCGACACATATGCCCTCAGCCTTAAGGATATGTGCCTTGCATCCCACATTACGGACATACTCTCCCTCGGTGCGGCATCCCTGAAAATAGAGGGACGCATGAAATCCCCCGAATACGTTTTTGGCGTTACAAGTATATACAGAAAGCTTCTTGACGAGAGAAGAAACGCTTCAACGGAGGAGATTTCAAGGCTTAAGGCTCTCTTTTCAAGAAGCGGCTTTACCGACGGATATTTCACAGGTAAAACAAATAAGAATATGCTCGGCGTGCGCACAGATTCGGACAAGTCCGACACCGCCGCCCTGACAGGCACAAAAGCCGCAGACTACAAAGACCTTATCAAAGACCGCCGCCGTCCCGTAAATATGCATTTTGTGGCGGAATCAGGCAAGCCTGTCCGCCTTACCGCAGAGCTTGGGGAAATTTCCGTCACCGTAGAGGGCGAGATTCCAACACAGGCAATAAATCAACCGCTCACATACGAGTCGGTAATGAAAAACCTTGAAAAGCTTGGAAACACCCCGTTCATCATGGGAAGCGGCAGTATAAAGCTTGACGACGGACTTATTCTGCCCCTGTCTGCCATAAACGCACTTCGCCGCGAGGCTGTGGATGCCATATCGGCGCGGCTTATGCCCACAAGAGATGCAAAGCTTCCCCACAAGCTTTACGAGCCGCAGAAGCAGCCTCTCACCAAGACAAAGACAGCGCGGTTTCTTTCATACGATGATATCCCCGAAAACGCAGCGGAGTTTGACACGGTATATATCCCGATTGAAAAATTCGCCCCTCACATGACAGATCATGTCAACGGCGTTATAATTCCGCCCGTAATATTTGATTCGGAGGCGCAGGAGATACGGGATATGTTGAGTGCGGCATACGATGCCGGAATCCGCCTGGCACTTGTATCAAATATAGGTCACATCAGTATGGCAAAGGAAGCCGGTATGACCGTGCAGGGAGATTTCAGACTGAACATCTTCAACAGATACACCGCCGAGGCACTGGCAGAGCTTGGATTTGCCGATCTCATGGCATCCCCTGAGCTTACACTGCCCCAAATTCGCGATCTCGGACTTGCTCCCGTAGTATACGGCAGGATTCCTCTTATGACGCTTGAAAAATGTGCGATACGCGACCTCTATTCCTGCGAAGAATGTCAAAAGCGGAAGCTTCTCACCATACGCGACCGCAAGGGCACGGATTTCCCCATTACACGCGCATGGAAGCACCGCAACATCATGTACAACAGCGTTCCCCTGTACATGGAGGACAAAAAGGACGAGCTTTGCCGTTACCGCATCGTCGGTGGACATTATATATTCACAGACGAGTCCCGTGAATATGCGGCGGCACTGATTTCAGGTGGTGCCCTACCGCCCAAAAACGGAAAAATAAGGAGAATTGCAAAATGAATAATATAAAGGTAAAAATCAAGCTCCTGCGAGAGGGCGTATCCGTTCCGGAATACGCAACTCCGGGGTCTGCGGCGGTGGACCTTCGGTCCGCGGCAGACGAGGACATTACAATTGAGCCGGGCAAACGTGCGCTCATTCCCACAGGCATAGCTATAGCACCCGAAACCGACGGTGTGGTGGCAATACTTGCCGCACGGAGCGGACTTTCGGTAAAGCACGGCATCACCGCCTCAAACGGCATCGGCGTCATTGACAGCGATTACAGGGGAGAAATATCAGTCTCCCTGTCAAATGTATCGGATACTCCCTACACCATTGCTCGCGGTGAGCGCATAGCACAGCTTATGTTCGTTCCCGTCATGCACGCCGCGTTTATAGAAGCCGATGAGCTTGACGAGACATCGCGCGGCACCGGCGGTTTCGGCTCAACAGGCAAAAACTGATTTCATCAAAAAGTATAACCAAAGGAGATATATCATGGCAAAAAGCAAGCTTTACAATACATTCCTTGTGCTTGTGGGAATTGTGGTGGGCACATTTGCAGGCAATCTGTGCCGCAGTATTCCCGCGGTGTCGTGGATGGCATTCGGCATCGACTTCGGCATGAATTCACCCTTGACACTTGATCTTGGCATAATACAGCTCACATTCGCAATAAGCATAAATCTGACTCTTGCTGTGGTGCTGTTTATCATACTCTCACTCATTATAGGGAGGGCACTTGCAAAATGACTCCAAAGTTCATTTTAGCCTCAAACTCCCCTCGCCGCCGTGAGATACTTGCCATGCTGGGCATGGATTTTGAGGTGATCGTATCGGACTGTGACGAAAATATCGGTGTCGAAATGCCGCCGGATGCGCTTGTGTGTGAGCTTGCCGGGCGTAAAGCTGAGGCTGTTGCAAATAAGCTTCATATTGAGGGAGATTACATCGTGCTTGGCTCAGACACCGTGGTATTTGACGGAGTTCGGGTGCTGGGCAAGCCTAAAGATGCGAACGATGCATATAATACGCTTATGTCCCTGTCTGACCGCGAGCATTCGGTATTCACCGGCATTGCGCTTACAGGAAGAATCGGCGGACAAAAAATCGCAGTATGCGAAGCGGAGGAAACCAAGGTGGTATTTGCAAAGCTTGGAGAAGGCGAGGTACGATACTACGTGGACACCGGCGAGCCCATGGACAAAGCCGGCTCATACGGCATCCAAGGCTTCGGCGGAATCTTCGTTTCGGAGCTTCACGGCGATTACTACAACGTTGTGGGACTGCCAATCTCCCTTATGCGAAAAATGCTGGCACGTGATTTCGGACTCCACGCCGATGACTATATCGGAAAGGTAAGTGAATAATATGTCGGTATATCTGGGAGTTGATTTCGGAACAAGGGCGGTAAGGATATTCCACCGCGAAAAGGGTATCGTTCTGCGCGAGCCGAACGTTGCCGCAGTTGATACAAAGGGCAACGTAGTGGCGGTTGGCACAGAGGCGCTTCTTATCAGTGCACGCGCCCCCGGCACGGTTACTGTACGCCGTCCCATGAGCGGCGGAAGTATAACGGATTTCAATTTAGCGGCGGAGATTCTTGACCGTTTTCTTGAAATTGCCGCACCGCGCACAAAAAAGCATATTATAGCATCCGCCAGATACGGTCTTGGCACTGCAAGCCGAGAGCTTTTAAAAAGAGCTCTGTCAGATTGCCGCACAGGTCATGTGTCTATTGTGGATTCTTCCCTCGCGTCTCTTCTCGGAAGCGGATTTACACCTGAGCCGGATGAAGCGGAGGCACTGAGCGGCACTGTTATATGCGATATCGGTGCCGGAAGCATCGAAGCTTCGTATATACGCTCAGGAGAGCTTATGCGCACCGAAACGCTGATCGGTGCAGGAGATGCGGCGGATAACGGCATAATGTCGCATCTTCGCAGAAATTACGGTCTTGCCGTAACTCAAAGCTCCGCCAGAGAAGCAAAGCACAGGCTTTCTCTAAGCGAAGCAACCGAGGATGCCGTATTTACGGGTATTGACGGCTCAACCGGTATGCCGAAGCGTGTACAAATATCCTCGGATGTTCTGCTTGAATGCTGTAATTCACAAATCGGCGGTGTTGTGAATACCCTCTCAAAGCTTATGGAAAATCTGCCTTATCGCGGCGAGACCCCTTCAAGCGTAGACCGTATAATACTTGTGGGAGGCGGCGCGGCACTCCCCGGCATCGGCGAGTATACAGGCGGCAAGTTGAATCTTGCCGTAACCACCGCAGACGATCCTGCCAACTGCACCGTAAAGGGGCTTGGCGAGATGATCTCGAAACTCTAAACAATCACGCTCTTCTAACGGATGGGTTAAAAATATAATTTTCAAACGCTTTTATGTGTGATTTTTTATACTAAAGTAAAAAAATTTGAAATATCATAGAAAACACTTTCATTTCGCATTTTTATAAGTTAAAATATATGTAAAGCTATTACTCGAAAGGAGATATACTATGAAATTACCTTTTAACATTGATCTTTCCGGAAAGACCGCGCTTGTTACAGGCGGCGGCGGAGTGCTTTGCTCCGAGTTCGCTAAGGCTCTTGCTGCCTGCGGCGCTAAGGTTGCCGTATGCGACCTCAGAGAGGAAGCTGCACAGGCGATCGTTGACGCTATCACAGCGGATGGCGGCACTGCAATGGCAGTTGCGGCAAACGTGCTCGACAAGGCAAGCCTTGAAGCTGCACGCGAAAAAATTCTCGCAAAATTCGGCACAGTTGATATTCTTCTCAACGGTGCAGGCGGAAACAACCCCAAGGGAACTACCACAAAGGAATACCTTTTCCCCGAAGATCTTGAGGGCACTGCCGAGGATGTAAAGACATTCTTCGACCTTGATCCCGACGGCATCGGCTTCGTATTCAACTTAAACTTCCTCGGAACTCTGCTTCCCACCCAGGTATTTGCAAAGGACATGGCTAAGAAGGGCGACACCGTTATTCTTAACGTTTCTTCCATGAATGCATTCTCCCCTCTCACCAAGATTCCGGCATACTCCGGCGCAAAGGCAGCTGTTTCCAACTTCACACAGTGGCTTGCAGTTCACTTCTCCAAGGTTGGAATCCGCGTAAATGCTATCGCTCCCGGCTTCTTCTGTACCAATCAGAATCACGCACTTCTCTTCAATCCGGACGGTTCTCTTACCGCCCGTTCCGAGAAAATACTTAATCACACTCCCATGGGTCGCTTCGGCGAGACCGACGATCTCATCGGCACACTTCTCTGGCTTGTTGACAACAAGGCTTCCGGCTTTGTCAACGGCGTTGTAGTTCCCGTCGACGGCGGATTTGCCGCTTATTCGGGCGTATAATTACACACCTTTCCCCCGATACCAAAACGTATCGGGGGTATTTTTCTGCGCCGTGGCGCAAAGAAAATGTAAAATTTACACACTGTTTTCACACATATGCTTGCTTTGCTTGTTTTCCTGTAGTATAATGGACTATAATAACCGACAATATCGCCGAAAGGTAACTTTAATATATGGTCTTTTCAAGTCTTGAATTTTTGCTTCTTTATCTGACCGCCACTCTGCTTGTTTACTTTATCGTTCCTCTTAAAGCACGCAATGCGGTCCTGCTCCTTTTCAGCCTGATCTTCTACGGCTGGGGCGAGCCTGTATATGTGTTCCTCATGATGTTCACCATCACGGCGGACTACATTTTCGGTCTGCTCGTCGAAAAGGGACTTGCCGCAGGAAACAAAAAGCGTGCAAAACAGTGGCTTTGCGCCGCGGTTGTGTTTAATCTCGCCATTCTCGGCTTTTTCAAGTATTACGACTTCTTTATAACAAATCTAAGGCTTATTCCCGGACTCTCGAAGCTTCCCCTTCTCGGTCTGGAGCTTCCTATCGGAATATCGTTCTACACATTCCAGGCACTCTCATACGTTATCGACGTTTACCGCCTCGACACCCGCGCACAGAAAAATATAGCCGCATTCGGCGCATATGTGACCCTTTATCCTCAGCTTATTGCCGGTCCTATAGTCCGCTACAAGGATGTTGACGACCAGCTTACCGAGAGAACTCACAGCATCTCTCTTTTTGCTGAGGGAACACGCACTTTTATTGCCGGTATGTGCAAAAAGGTGCTTCTTGCCAACACAGCCGGACAGCTCTTCGAATATTTCCGGGATTTTCCCACCGATGAGCGCACCGTTATGGGCGCGTGGATCGGTATGATATGCTATTCCTTCCAGATTTACTTCGATTTTTCGGGATACTCGGATATGGCGATCGGTCTTGGCAAAATGATCGGCTTTAGGTTTCTCGAAAACTTCAACTACCCCTATATTTCAAAAAGCATCACCGAATTTTGGCGCAGATGGCATATTTCCCTTGGAACATGGTTCAGGGAATATGTGTACATTCCCCTTGGCGGAAATCGCTGTTCCAAGCTTGTAAACATACGCAACATCCTTGTTGTTTGGTTTCTTACTGGCTTCTGGCACGGTGCAAGCTGGAACTACATTCTCTGGGGACTTTACTATTTCGTTCTGCTCATGGCAGAAAAGCTGTTCCTCTTGAAGCTTCTCGAAAAAGCACCTGCCGTCATATCGCACATCTATACTCTGTTCTTCGTCCTTTTCGGATGGCTTCTGTTCGTGTTTGAGGACCTCGGTGCAGGTGCGGTATATCTCGGAAATATGTTCGGTATTGGCACCGCAGGCTTCGTGTGTCAGCTTGATATATACAACCTTGTACGAAATCTTGCATTCTTTGCGGTGCTTGTCATCGCATCCACCCCTCTGCCGAAGAAGCTTTACTATACACTTACGGAAAAATATTCGCTTTGTCGGGGCATTGCCGCGTGCGGCGGCATCGCGGCGGTGCTTGTATGCCTCGCTTATCTTGTGGATTCCTCGTATAATCCATTCCTTTATTTCAGATTTTAACGAAAACCCCGTTTTGCATATTAAGAAAGGTCAACAAGGATGAAAGAACAGAAAAATCATCGCATATGGGACATTGTGACGGCCCTTGGTCTGCTGATTATCATATACGGCTTCTCCGCCGCCATGCTGATACTCCCCGACAAGGAATATTCCGAGGAGGAGAACCGCTATCTTCAGACCGCGCCCAAATTTACCGTATCATCGCTGACAGACGGCAAATTCACCGCCGATGCGGCACGGTACTGCACCGATCAGATGCCACTTCGCAACACCTTTGTGGGACTGAAAGCCGCCATTGAGACGTCCGTTGGCAAGGCGGAGAACAATTCGGTACTTCTTGGGACAGATGGATATATTATTGCCAAAGATGACACGCCGGACTTTGCTTTTGCAGAAAAAAATCTTAACGCCATCGAGATTTTTACCAAAAAGCTGGACATCCCACTTCATTTAGCAGTGGCAGGACGCTCCCAGGACGTTCTTATAAATTACACCCCTGCTCTTTACCCTGCTCTTGATATTTCCGACACCACCTTCGGACGTGTTTTTGAAAATCACGGCGGCATTCCGCAAATCCACCTGCTGACTCCTCTCCGAGTGCGTGCCGCAATGGGTGAATATGTATATTACCGCACCGATCACCACTGGACAACCCTTGGTGCATATTACGCATACGCCGAGATAATGGAGTCGTACGGTATGGCCCCCCACCCCCTTGAATTTTTCACACGCGAGGTCGTTTCGGAAGAATTCTACGGAACCACATGGTCAAAGGCGGGCATGAAGTGGGTATCACCCGACGTCATGGAGTTTTTCCGCTACAGTGGCGACGAATCGCTTGTATGCGAGATAGTTGGCAGCAAGACTTTCTTCGGAATGTATGACCGCTCATATCTTGACAAAAAAGACAAGTACAGCGCATTTATCGGCGGAAATAATGCCCGTGTTCGGATATATCCGTCGGAGTCAAGCTCTCTTTCGGGCGAGCGCGAAACCCTGCTTCTCATAAAGGACAGCTTCGGTCATTCCGCCGCTCCTTTCCTTGCCGCTCATTTTGATCTTGAAATAATAGACCTTCGCTATTACAAGCCTCTTGTAGGAAATCCCTCGGTACTCGATCTCGCAGAGGAAATCGGTGCTGACCGCGTTCTGATTCTCTACAACATGGACAGCCTGCTCACCTCGGACAATCTTGCATCTCTTACGCTTGGGGTGGAGTGAAAAGGAGTACGGCGACGCATATAGGAGTTACGGTCGCTTTTTTTGAGCACATCGCTTGCGATGTGCTCAAAGCATCCGCAAAAAAACTTTATACAAGGGAATTTTTTAAAAGCCAACACGACTGCTAATCGTTTGGGCGCACTACTCGCGCCGCCTGCATGGCCCCGCACCATTGCGGCGGCTTGGGTTGCGGTAATTGTTTGTGTTGTGGGGTGCGACCGCTTTGCGGCGCACGGCTACGGCGACTTGTATGACGTTAAGGCATTCCT
>CAJGCT010000031.1 GCA_904501985.1 uncultured Clostridia bacterium | reverse complement strand
GCATAAAGCGTCTGCGCTCGTCCTCTGCCGTTTCAAGCCAATAAACGTCGTCGGCAAACTTGGGGAACTGTCCCGCGGTAAGACCGCACTCGTAGCCAAGCATATGGGGAACGAGAACAAGCTCGTAGCCGTCGCCGATGTGGGTATCAACAAAGTAGTTGAGAAGTGCCCACTCAAGACGTGCGCCCATGCCGCGGTATATCCAGAAGCCGTTTCCGGACAGCTTTGTTCCGCGCTTGTAGTCGATAAGACCGAGATCGGTACAGATATCAACGTGATTCTTAGGCTCAAAATCAAACTTGTGAGGCTCACCGAAATAACGGACAGGCTCGTTGTTTTCCTTTCCGCCGGGCTTTAAGTCCATGTCGGGGAGATTGGGAAGGCTGAGCATGAGGTTGGTGTACTCAATTTCAACACCCTTAAGCTTTTCGTCGTTATTCTTGATGGTTTCGGAAAGCTCCTTCATCTGCGCAAAGATAGGAGCTACGTCCTTGCCCTCCTTTTTGAGCTGGGGAATGGACTTTGAAACCTTGTTCTGCTCTGCTTTAAGAGCTTCGTTTTCGGATATCATAGCGCGGCGCTGGGTGTCAAGCTCAAGAATGCGGGCGATTTCATCCTTCGCATCCTTACCCTTGTTGGCAAGTCTCTGTATGCACTCGTCGGTATTTTCTTTGATATATTTGATGTCAAGCATTTTTGTGTCTCCTTATATAAGTTATACAAATAAATTTTCAGCGTTTTCGTTTCCGAGAAGTCTTTTTATAAGCTCTTCAAGCTCGTCCGAGCTTTTGCAGGAAACGGTTATTGACTTTTTCTGGTTTGAATGGGAAATTTTAACACGGTGCCCCAAGGCAACACTTATTTTCTTTTCAAGAGAAGCGTAATACTCACGCTCTATCTCGTTATCCTCGGTTTCATCCGGTTCATCGGGCGCGGAGTTAAGCTTTTTCACAAGGTCCTCTGTAGCACGAACCGACAGCTCGCGCGAAACTACAGTGTCTGCCACTTCGGATATACGCGCGCGGTCGTTAAGACCGAGAAGCGTGCGTGCGTGACCTGCGGAAAGAGTCTTGTTTGACACAAGCTCCAACACGTCCTCAGGAAGCTCTAAAAGGCGGAGAGAGTTAGTCACAGCGGAACGGCTTCGTCCCACCTGTTTTGCCGCCTGCTCCTGAGTCAGCGAATAGTCCTCAATAAGAGACTTGAAGCCGCGAGCTTCTTCAATGGGATTCAGGTCCTCGCGCTGAATATTTTCAATAAGAGCATATTCAGCCGCCTTTTTGTCATCCACATCAAGGATAACAACAGGCACTTCTGAAAGTCCTGCCATTTTTGAGGCGCGCCATCTGCGCTCTCCGGCGATTATCTGGTAAAAATCACTGCCTTCCTGCTCTCTTACGATAATAGGCTGAATAAGTCCGTTTACCGCTATAGAATCAGCAAGCTGTGAAAGTGCCTCGGTGTCAAACACCTTGCGAGGCTGATCACGTCGCGGCTCTATCTGTGAAAGCCGCAGTGTACTGCTCTTTTCGGCGTCGTCCATGGAGTTGTCGAGGAATATGGCATCCATGCCGCGGCCGAGTCCTTTTTTCTTTGCTGCCATCAGTTCACTTCCATATGTAAAAAATTATTGTCAGAATGTGCGGTCGATTATCTCGTCTGCGATATCAATATACGCCTGTGCACCCTTGCTGTGCTTATCATAATAGATAATAGGCTCACCGTAGCTGGGTGCTTCGGAAAGCTTTACGTTGCGAACAACTCCGGTTTTGAAAAGCTTGTCCGCGTAGTATTTTTTCAGCTCATCAAGCACCTGCAGAGAGAGATTCAGTCTGCCGTTAAACATTGTGATAAGTATCCCCGTAATCTCAAGGGACGGATTGTAAAGCTTTTTCACCTGCTTTATTGAAAGCATAAGCTGAGACAGTCCCTCAAGGGAATAAAATTCACACTGCATGGGGATAATGACTCCGTTTGATGCCGCAAGGGCATTGATTGAGAGTATACCGAGAGAGGGCGGACAGTCTATGAAGATGTAGTCAAAATCATCGGCTACATCAGACAGTGCGTTTTTAAGAAGCAATTCACGCCCGTCCTCGTCGATAAGCTCAAACTCAGCGCCTGCAAGGGATATTTGCGACGGAATAACAAACAGATTCTTAAAGCCGGTGTCGATAACGGCTTCTGAGGCTTTAGCCCTGCCTATCATCAAATCGTAGGAGGATATCTTCACCTTTTTTCGCTGTACCCCAACACCGCTTGTGGCATTTCCCTGGGGATCAAGATCCACCAACAGAACACGCTTTCCAAGTGCACCCACTGCGGCGGCACAGTTGACGGCAGATGTGGTTTTTCCCACACCGCCTTTTTGATTTGCGAGTGATATGGTATAGGCCATTGCCGCCCTCCGAAATTCTGAAATTCTATACATATTATTATATCAATAAACGGAGAAAAAGTCAATGGTATTTTGTAAATAACTTACGTGCGAAGAAAATTCCTTTCGGTCGAAAAATGTTTCACATGAAACATTTTACTCTGCGGCGGCAAATGTTTCACATGAAACATTTTTCTCCTTTGGGATTCTGATTGTCAGCTCCACGAAATCATCTGCCTCCACTCGGTCGGATGTAATGTTGATTCCTGCCTGCTTAACTACGGAAATTGCGTGGTCTATGGAGTTGTAAAACACGCGGATATCCTTTAACACCATTTTTTTAGGCAAATTTCTGCGTTTTTCCGAGGAGCTTTCGGCAATGTGCCGCTCCACAAGAGCTTCGGTCGCCGCTACATTGAGACTGTGCTTGTTTATGCGCTCAATAATCATAAGCCGCTCGGCGGCGGATGGGATTTTGAGTAAAGCGCGTGCATGACGCTCGGTGAGACCGTAGGACAGTATCTTTTCGCGCTCCGGAAGCGTCAGACGCAGGATGCGAAGCTTGTTGGCTACGTAGGATTGGCTTACGGAGAGCTGCTTTGCCGCGTCCTCCTGGGTCAAGCAGTACATATCTATAAGTGAGGCAATGGCACTTGCCTGTTCGAATATATTTAAGTCCTCACGCTGAATATTTTCAATTACCGCCAGCTCCGCGGAACGTCTGTCATCAACGCTGATTATTATGCAGGGAACTGCACCAACGCCCAGAAGCTTTGCGGCACGGAATCTTCTCTCGCCTGCTACTATTTCAAAAAGTGCATCTGTGATGCCGCTCCCCTCTATGCGGCGGACTGTCATGGGCTGGAGTATACCAAAACGGCGGATGCTGTCGGCAAGACGTATAATTGAATCGTCCTCAAAATTCCGTCTTGGTTGATTGGGGTTGGGGAAAATGTGATCCACGGCGATCATATGTATTCTGCCGAATTCTTCTGCCTCATCAAAGGCTTTTTGGCGGCGTTCAAGCTCCTTTGCGGCGCGGCGCAGCCGTGCTTTTTCCGCATCAATCTGAATCTGCTCGGCTTTTTTGAATATTTCCTGTATGGTTGTCATTTTTTGTGTTCCTTTCTTATAAGAAGTCCTTTTTTTATTGCTCTTATATCATAACACAAAGCGACAGTAAATTTTGGCGAAATATGTACCGTGAAAAATAAAACAGCCTGTCGATATAATCGAAAGGCTGTCGTATAATTTGAAATAAAAGGCGAAAATCGGGGGTTACAGAGGTTTTTTCTTGATTTGTGAGTTGTTTCGCGGATAATTTTTTGGAGTTTCGGAAATTTTTTCAATAACTATCACAGCACGCGGCTCATCCGCATCGCCGTTAATAGGTGTAAGCGAAAACTTGTCGGCACTCACCTGCTTGCCGCCAAGCTTCCTGACGGCGTTTGCCGCTTCGTCAAGCTCCTCCTCAAAATTTGCCTTCATGGCGATAAATTTGCCGCCTTGCTTCACAAACGGCAGGCACAGCTCGCACAGCACATTAAGTCTTGCCACCGCACGTGCGCAGGAAACATCGAAGCTTTCGCGGAAGTCCGTATTATTGCCAAGCTCCTCGGCGCGTGCGGCAATACAGGAAATATTCGGGGTATTCAACATTTCCGCTGTTTCTTTTATATAATTTATGCGCTTTGCGGTGCTGTCAAGTGCGGTTATCTTGAGGTCGGGTCTTGCAATGGCAAGGGGGAGGGAAGGAAATCCCGCGCCGCACCCAACGTCAATAACCGATGCACCTTCGGGTATATACTTAGCCGCCATGAGAGAATCAACATAGTGTTTCAAAATAACGCCGTCAAGCTCGGTAATAGCGGTAAGATTCATGTATTCGTTCACGCTCAGCATACGCTCGGTAAGCGCCCTTAGACTTTCGGTGATATTCTCGGTTGCAAATTCCGAAAGTCCGTTTTTTTCTAGAGCGAGAGTGAGCTTTTCGCGAAAAATGTCGTTATGAACGGTCATTTTCATCCGTCCTTTCTCTTTTTTGCTGTGAGAAATAGATAAGCAGTACCGATATATCCGCAGGGGATATTCCGCTGATTCTTGATGCCTGACCTATGTTTGCCGGCTGGAATTTGTTGAGCTTCTGCCGCGCCTCCAAACGTATGCCGCTGATTTCATTGTAATCAAAGGGCGTGGGAAGCCGCTTTTCTTCAAGCTTCTGTGTACGTGCTACCTCGGCAAGCTGACGCTTGATATAACCGGCATATTTTATGGCGGTTTCCGCCTGAATACGCACACGCACAGGCAATTCGGGGCGGTCGGTATCCACCGCCGCCAGCTTTTCATAAGTAAGCTCAGGGCGGCGAAGCAGGTCGGCTAATTTGATACCTGTTGAAACGGCGGTTGCGCCGTTCTCCGAAAGGAGAGCGGTAAGCTTCTCGCTTGGTGGGACAGACACAGATTCAAGGCGTTTTATCTCCGCCTTTACCGCTTCTGTTTCGGCTTCAAATGCCGCAAATCTCTCGTCTGATATAAGACCCACACGCCTACCTATGGGAGTAAGCCGTTCTGCGGCGTTATCCTGCCTTAAAAGAAGACGGAATTCGGAACGTGAGGTCATAATTCTGTAGGGTTCTTTTGTGCCCTTGGTCACAAGGTCATCAATAAGTGTGCCGATATAGGAGCTTTGTCTTGTTAGTATCATAGGCTCGTCGCCCTTTATTTTCAGGCAGGCGTTGATTCCTGCAACAAGTCCCTGTGCGGCGGCTTCTTCATAGCCGGATGTGCCATTGAACTGTCCTGCGCCGTAAAGCCCTGAGATGTTCTTGAATTCAAGGGTAGCATAAAGCTGGGTGGGGTCGATGCAGTCGTACTCTATAGCGTATGCGGTGCGCATAACCTCGGCATTTTCAAAGCCGGGAAGCGAATGGAGCATCTCGATTTGCACTTCCTCGGGAAGCGAGGAGGAGAAGCCTTGAATATACATTTCCTTGGTATCACGTCCCATTGGCTCAACAAAGAGCTGATGACGCTCCTTGTCAGCAAAGCGCATCACCTTATCCTCGATGCTTGGGCAGTATCTTGGGCCAACACCCTCTATAACTCCCGAATAAAGGGGAGAGCGCGACATATTGTTTCTTATTATATCGTGGGTATTCTGGTTGGTGTAAACGATATGGCAGGGTATCTGCTCCATCTGATTTAATGCCTCGCGGTCGGAGTCCACGGAAAATGGGTCTACATAATCGTCACCGGGCTGAACTTCAAGCTTTGAATAGTCGATGGAGTCTCTGTGCACACGTGCAGGTGTTCCGGTCTTGAAGCGCATCATGGTGATACCCTCGCGCTCAAGATTTGCGGTAAGCTCATTTGCCGGAAGCATACCGTCAGGGCCGGAAGCGTACATAGCCTCACCCACAATTATTTTTCCGCGAAGATAAGTGCCGGAGCAGATGATTGCCGCCTTGCAGTCCCATCTTGCGCCAAGATTTGTAACAACGGAAGCGATTTTTTTGACTCCGTCCTCGGTAGTTGTACGTATATCGGTTATTTCAGCCTGTATAAGACGCAGATTCTTGGTGTTCTCAATAGTCTGCTTCATTATTTCCTTATATTTGGCGCGGTCTGCCTGGATTCGTTTGGAATGTACAGCCGCTCCTTTTCCCAGATTGAGTATGCGGCTTTGAAGCATTACCTTGTCCGCGGCTCTCGCCATTTCTCCGCCAAGGGCGTCTATCTCGTAAACGAGATGCCCCTTGCCTGTTCCGCCGATAGAGGGGTTGCAGGGCATATTGGCGATAGCATCAAGATTGATTGTAAACAGCACTGTGGAGAATCCCAGCCTTGCGGCGGCAAGGGCGGCTTCAACTCCTGCGTGACCTGCGCCGATAACGCATACGTCAGCACTGCCTGCATAGTATTCGGGGATGTTTGACATAATAGTTTCCTTTGATTGCTAAAAATAGAAATAAATGTTATTTGTTTCCTGTCCACACTACTTTGTTAAGCAGTACCCAGCCGTGATTTTCCTCATAAGCTGTGACGATACCGCCCGAAGCTGAGCTTAGGTAGTCGAATATCATGGGGATTGTAAACTCACCGCTTGTGTTTATCATTCCCATTTTGCCGTCCTTGCCGATGACGGCAAGTCCCTCACAAAATGGCTCAGCGGTGGTGTATTCGGGCTGTATTACCCACCTGCCGGTATGGTCCATAAAGCCGTAAAGTCCGTCCTTTTCAAGGAGAATCATGCCGTTTGAATAAGCTTTCACGGTATAATCGGAGGGGATGGGAAATTCTGTGCCGTCGGAGCGCAGAAGCACGTCCTCATCAGCATTTATCTCGCGCCACTTGTGCATATCGAAGTGGGGAGCGTCAATTATTTGCCGTCTTACGCGGACAATTCCGTGGTCGAAGTAGAAAAATCCGAGAGACTCTGCACCATAAGTGTCGGGGAGCAGATATTGGTAGTAAACACGCCTGTCAGAGCTGTTGTAGTGGCTGTGGCTTACCATAGTGCCGCTGAATATACGCTCTGCAAAATTCTTTGTTACAAAGGACATGAATCCTTCCTGGTTTACCACCGCCGCCAGACCCTCGCTGAAATTAAACACCTTCAGATATTTAACATCAGTACGAGGATAGCCGTTTTCATTGGCAAAAGCGTAGAGCTTTGTTGCCTTGTCATAATACCGGGCGTAATCCTTGTCCGCAGCCTTTCCGTAGTCGGCAGGGTAGTTTATATAAAGTCCTCTGCCGTCCACGGCGTCATCGTAGTCGCTAACTGTCGGTGTGCCGTCGGATTCAAGATAATAATACTGTGTTACGGTGTTTTTTGGATTGTAGCGCGAGGGAGTTTCGGCAATAAACAGAGGTCTGTCCATGGAATCTCTTGTATATGCCGGCTTGTAGGTCTCAATATCGAAATCTGCCGCGAGTAAGCTTCCGTCGGCGTTCAGTAAATCAACACTCTCCCCCCTGTCGGCAATTATATAGTCCATGTATATTTCAAGTGCAGGGCGGTCCTCGGTCACTTCCGTCATAGTCGTGATATATCCGCTGTATTTGCCGTAGGGGACACGCTCCGGCACTTCTGTGACACGTGTGCCAAGGGAAAAGGCTTCTATATCGGCAAGACTCATGTCAGCGCGTCCGAAAGCATATCCCGGTGCCCATTCTGTGTCCGTCACAACATATCCGGAGGCTCTCAGTACCTCTGTGGTATAGAGCGGTGCGAGAAACTCCTCAATGGCAGTCCGCTGCGGCGGAATTGCTTCGGTATTGGCTGTGCCGTCGGGCGGCAGAGTATCATCGGAAAGCCCTGTATCAGCAATTTCTTCTGCCCCCGTCGTCACCGCCGGACGGTCTATGAATGTGAAATCGTATACGCCGCGTACGTAAGCAATTGCGGCAGTAACTACAAATGCAAGAAGCACTATGGGAATCGCTCGTTCTGTGATTTTTCTTTTTATATTCATATGGTGTATCCTTTATACCCCGATTATTTGTGATATTTACCGCCGGCGGCGATATTGAATGCGCGGTAGAGCTGTTCGAGCAGTATAACACGCATGAGCTGGTGGGGGAATGTCATCTCGGAGATTGACAGCCGCATACGGCAGGCTGATTTTACCTCATCGGAAAGACCGTCCGAGCCGCCTATTATAAGACATATATCGGAAAATCCCTCGTTTGCTATATCGGAGATGCGGCGTGAAAAAGCCTCGCTTGAGCACTGCTTTCCCTCAACGCAAAGCGCGATGTTATAGGCGCGCTGGGGGAGTGCGGCAAGAATGCGTTCTCCCTCGCGCCTTACAGCATTTGCTGTTTCCGCGGCAGAGGGCTTATCTGAAAGCTTTTCTTCCTTTACCGATATATTATCAAGTGTACAGTAAGCGGAAAGTCGCTTTTCGTATTCAGCCACCGCATCGGTCAGATATTTCTCTTTTATCGTTCCAACGTGAACGATATGTATTCGAAGCATAGTTTCACCCTCTTTTTTGGTATCACAATCATATAAGCCGTGTTGGGGAAGCGGGAGCGGCTACGTCAACAAATATCTCCCGTCCGCCAAGTGCTTCCAGCGCACTGTGATAGGCAAGCTCCGGAAGATTGTTTTCCTCGCTGAGATGCGCAAGGAGAATGCGTTTTGTTCCTGCCGCCGCAAGCCGTGATACAAGGGAAGCCGCGGCTTCATTTGACAGATGTCCTCGGTTTGACAGAATACGGCGCTTAAGCTCATATGGGTACGGTCCGCACAGAAGCATATTTTCGTCGTGGTTTGATTCGAGTATCACGCTTGGCACACCGAGGAGTGCGTCACACACCTCATCGGTGACACAGCCAAGGTCGGTGGCAATGGCGAAAGTGTGCTCCGCTGTGCCGTCGGTCACAGTGTATCCCACACTTGCCGAGCTGTCATGGGACGTAACAAAGGAGCTTACGGTAAGTGAACCCACCGTTTCGCAAAACAGAAGCGGATGTCTTACGGTGCAGGCGGCGGTATGCTCTGTGTTTTTGGAGCGGAGATGTGAGATTGCCGACGGCTCGGTCATATGTATGGGGATTTTGTATTTTTTAGATATGGTTTCAAGCCCTGACACATGGTCGGAGTGCTCATGGGTTATAAAAATAGCTTTGATACGGGAAATATCGCTGTCAAGGCTCCGTAAAGTATCGCAAATACGTTTGCAGCTTATTCCTGCATCAATAAGCAGCTCATCATCCCCGAGACGCACATATACACAGTTGCCCTTAGAGCTTGATGCCAGGGTACACACCGAAAAAACAGGCATTTTATGCCTTCCTTTCTGACTTTTGTGAAGCTTACGGCATTATACCCCACCAAATATAAGAGATAAGGCATTTTTCAGAATATCGCCGTAGAAAAGATAGATAATATCAAAAAATATCGCAAATAAAAACGGAAGCAGGATAAGCATTAGTTTTCTTGCGATAGCTTTGTGTCGATTTATTTTTTGGGAAAGCTCCTCTGCCATGTCCTTGTATTCTGCTTTGAACATATCGGGAGTGACCTCTTTTTGAGAGATTCCGTGGTTTAGAAGAAGGACAGCAAATATGAGCACTGTGGCGATAGTAAAGTACACGGGCATAATTATCGGGATTCCACCGATACGCAGAAATTCTGCCGCAATAAGTGCCTCGTAAAGGGCAAATGCCGCAATAGTGGAAAGCAGGATAACAACCATCCGACGCCAATTGAATTCTTTAAGACGCGCCTTAACCGCGCCGCCGGGAGTTATCCCGACAGGCGCGGTCTTTTTCGCTCTTTTTTTCTTTTTTGCCATTATTCTATACGGATAGCGCCGTAGGGACGAACCTTAAGAACGGTGGTAGCACCCTCACCGAAAGCCCCGTCAAGCACTTCTCTGAAATGAGGGATGTCCTCGTTTCTGACAAACGCCTGAATAGTGCCGGCAAATCCGCCGCCGTGTACACGGTAAGCCGCCTTCTTGCCGTCAAGGGCAATTTCAGCAAGGCAAAGGGCAAGAGAAAGTCCCTGCTCGGTTATATTCTTTGTGGTGTACACATTCTGGAGATATTTAAAGCTGGAGTTTCCGGATGCCATAACACCCTCAAAAAATCCGTCGATATCGCCTTTTTTCAGTGCCGCAGTCTGAGCGGTAACACGCTCATTCTCGTTTTTGTAGTGAATAGCACGCATAAGAGCGCGGTCACCGGCAAATTCGCGAAGAGCCTTAATGTTTTTGAGTATTTCCGAGAGCTTAACCTCGCGAAGCACCTGCTTGCCGAAATAAGAAGCTATTTTTTTCATCTCCGCAGGGACGGAAGCATAGTCCTCGTTAAGGTCTGCGTGATTTCCGCCGGTATTAACGATACAAAGGCTGTATCCAGCCGCGGTAAGGTCAAATGGAAGCTTTTCGATTATAGGCTCTTTGGGATTCTTGAAGTCAATGGCAACAAATCCGCCAACCGCGCAGGCAGTCTGATCCATAAGACCGCTGGGCTTGCCAAAGAATACATTTTCGGAATACTGTGCGATCTTGGCGATCTCAGCGTTGTCCACTTCGCCGTCATTGTAGAATCCGTTGAGAATAAGTCCTACCATATCCTCAAACGCCGCAGAGGAGGAAAGTCCCGAGCCCTTGAAAACGTTTGATGTGGTGTAGGCATCATAACCGCCCACCTTGTGACCGTATTTAAGGAAGCCTGAGCACATTCCCGAAATGATGGACTTGGAGGTATAATAAAGTGCTTCGTCAACGGTGGGATCGGTAATATCAACCTCATCAATGGGGAATCCCTCGGATTTAATGTTTATGCGCATATCCTCGCGTGGGGAAGCGGCGGCGATTATATCGAGGTCAATGGATGCGGCAAGAACCTTGCCGTAGTTGTGGTCAGTGTGATTGCCGGAGATCTCACTTCTGCCTGCAACGGAGAAAAGAGAAATCTCGCGTTCCTCGCCGAAGAGTGCCGCAAACTCCTTTACGGTGTTTATGTAGCGCGCTTTTTGAGCGCTGATATTTTCTTTTCCGTAAAGCTCTGTGAAGATAGCTTCATATTTGTCGCCGTTAATTGCGGCAATGAGCTGTTTTGCGTTCATGACATATCGTCCTTTCCTATGGAATATCTTGTGTCTGCCGAGTGCAGAAAGTTATTTTGTAATTGCGCGTCTTGCAAGATCAAGCGCGTTTGATGCGCTTACATACCGCACATATTCGCGAGTCTGGAGTCCGTTTCCGATATTAAGCTCACGAACTTCCTCATATCCGTCGCAGACGACTCCCACATATACTCTGCCGACAGGCTTTTCGGGAGTTCCGCCGGTAGGACCTGCCACGCCTGTGGTAGATATACCGATATCTGCGCCGAAGAGTTCTTTTACACCGCGCGCCATCTCTATTGCGGTTTCTCTTGATACAGCACCGTGTGCTTCCAGCGTTTCATGGGAAACACCTACAAACTTTTCTTTTACGCGGTTGGCGTAGGTTACAATGCTTCCGTCAAGAACTGCGCTTGAACCGCTTACATTGGTAATGCGTTTTGCCACATATCCACCCGTGCAGGACTCCGCACAGGCGATTTTTTTGTTCTGCCGGATTAGTTCGGCTACAAGAGCATCCTCAAGACTGCCTGCATCCACACCGTAGATAAAGCCGCCAACCTCTGTTGCCTTTATTTTTTCTATTTCTCTGTCGCACATCTCGACACATTCAGCCTCGCTTTTTCCCGATGCCGTAACGCGGAGCTGTACTTCGCCGTCCTTGGCGTAGGGAGCAACGGTGGGATTGGATGCGCCAAGCATCTCCTCGCGCAGAATTGATTCCACACGGGATTCGCCCATGCCGAAGATGTTCACGGTTTTGGAGAAAAACACTCTGTCGGAGAAGCCTCTCAGATACGGCTCAACCTGTTCCGAGAAAAGCGGCTCGCACTCACGGGGCGGACCGGGGAGCATTATGATGATTTTGCCCTTTTCCTCGTCCTCCATGGCAAGGCCCGGAGCTGTGCCGTAGTCGTTCTTGAATACAATAGCACCCTCAGGCATATATGCCTGCTTTTTGTTGTTCTCGGTCATGGTAAGACCGCGCTTTTCAAAGCGCGCCATCATACGCTGAAGACTCTCCTCGTGTAGATACATGGAGCGTCCCATAAGCCTTGCGGCGGTCTCCTTGGTGAGATCGTCGTATGTTGGACCAAGACCGCCCGTCAGGATAACAAGATCGCTTCTTGAAAGCGACAGAGAAAGAGCCGACTCAAGCCTTTCGGGGTTGTCCCCAACAACGCCTTGGTAGTACTGATTTATTCCAAGTGCCGCCAGCCGGCGAGAGATAAATGCCGAATCGGTATTTACTATATCGCCAAGCAGCAGCTCAGTTCCCACCGAAAGAATTTCGGCAGAGCGTATTTTTATCATATACATATCTCCTTTTTGCGCTGTGGTGAACTCCCCGTTGAGGGATAATAATTATTTGCCCTCGTAGAGCGGATATTTGTCGCAGATCTTGGTAACCTCAGCGCGGATGTAATCGGCGGAGTTTTCAAAATCGGTTGCGGTAAGCTTTATAAGATGTGCGATGGTACGCATATCATCCTCCTTAAGACCGCGGGAGGTAACAGCAGGAGTACCGATACGCACACCGCTTGTTACGAAGGGAGATTCGGGGTCGTTGGGGATAGCGTTCTTATTAACAGTGATATATACCTCGTCAAGCTGCTTTTCGAGCTGCTTGCCGGTGATACCCATAGAGCGAAGGTCAACCAGCATAAGGTGATTGTCAGTACCGCCGGATACAAGGTCGAAGCCTTCTGCAACAAGAGCATCGGCAAGAGCCTTTGAGTTCTTTATGATCTGCTCCTGATATGCCTTAAATTCGGGCTTGAGTGCTTCGCCGAAGCATACTGCCTTGGAAGCGATAACGTGCATGAGAGGACCACCCTGCGTGCCGGGGAAAATAGCCTTGTTGATCTGCTTTGCAAGCTCCTCGCGGCAGAGGATGAGACCGCCTCTCGGACCGCGGAGAGTCTTATGGGTTGTAGTGGTAACTACGTCCGCATAGGGTACAGGAGAGGGATGAAGTCCTGCGGCTACAAGACCTGCGATGTGAGCCATATCTACCATGAGATATGCTCCCACTTCCTTTGCAATCTCGGAGAGACGCTTGAAGTCGATGATTCTCGGATATGCGGATGCGCCGGCAACGATAAGCTTGGGCTTGTTTTCTTTTGCCAGAAACTCTACCTTGTCGTAGTCGATTCTGCCGTCGTCCTCAACGCCGTAGGGAACGAAGTTATAGAGGATGCCGGAGATGTTTACAGGGCTTCCGTGGGTGAGATGACCGCCGTGAGCCAAATTCATACCCATAACGGTATCGCCGGGATTGATGAGCGCAAGATATACAGCAGTGTTTGCCTGTGCACCGGAGTGAGGCTGAACATTTGCGTGCTCAGCACCAAAAAGCTTGCAGGCGCGCTCAATAGCGATATTTTCAGCTATATCAACGCACTCGCATCCGCCGTAATAACGCTTTCCGGGATAACCCTCGGCATATTTGTTGGTAAGTACGGTGCCCATAGAAGCCATAACAGCAGGGGATACCACATTTTCCGATGCGATAAGCTCAAGCCCTCTCTGCTGACGTGCATATTCCTTCTCGATTGCTTCGCCTATTTCGGGGTCGAAGCTCTTTATAAATTCCATGTTTTCCTTAATCATTGCAGGTACTCCTTTAATATAAATATAATTACAATAATTATACCTCATTTTAACATAAATTACAATGAGCATTTTGTAAATATTCTTCATCTTAGTATGTAATATTTTAGTGGTTATAATGACAGAAGAAATTTCCCTGTTACTACGCGATAATTTCTATTGACAAAGCGAGGCGGATAATGTATAATTACACGTGGAATTTTAAGGCTTCGGAGGTACATATTTATGACGCCCTATAAAATAATCGCGCAGATAATCGGAATTGTTGCAATGACGCTGAATATTCTTTCCTACCAGAGAAAGAATCAGCGCGATATCATAATTACGCAGTTTTTCGGTTCGGGACTGTTTGTTATCAATTTTTTGATGCTTGGGGCGATTACGGGCGGAATTATCAATTTCCTCGCAGTCCTCAGAGCGATTGTTTTCTCAAATAAGGAGAAATTCCGTGCAGATAAAGTGATTTGGGTATACGGCTTTATCGGAGCGTTTCTTCTTACATATGCGTCAACTTTCCTTGTTTTTGACAAAGAGCCGACGCCCTTTAACCTTGTAATTGAATTTCTCCCCATAATCGGTATTATCGCATCCACCGTCAGCTTCTATATGAAGGACGGAAAAGCGGTACGCCGTCTGGCACTCATAAGCTCTCCCTCATGGCTAATTTATAATATCACACAGGCAGCAATAGGCGGCATAATATGTGAAGCAGTAAGTCTTGTATCCATAATCATCGGTATGCTCCGCCATGACCGAAAAAAAGAGGAGCTTAAATAAGACTGTCACCCCAAAAATCAAAACAAAAACCCGATTGGTGTCATGTGACATCAATCGGGTTTTGTTAAATTATTCGTTTATCTTCTGTTGTAATCCGATTTCGGGTTTACAATCTCGCGCCAATCGAGTCCGCCGCTTTCAAGTGCGCACACCAGCACCTCGGCTGTGGCGATATTTGTCGCAACAGGCACATTGTATACATCGCACATACGAAGAAGATTGTGCCCCTCCTCGTCATAGGGAGAATCCGTGGAGGTATCTCTGAAATAAATAAGCAGATCTATCTCATTGTACGCAAGGCGGGAGGTTATCTGCTGTGTTCCGCCCTGAGAGCCTGACAGCAGACGTTCTATATTAAGACCTGTGGCTTCTGATATATACTTGCCTGTTATACCTGTAGCGCACAGATTGTGTTTACATAAAATTCCGCAGTATGCTATGCAAAACTGTGTCATTAGTTCCTTTTTTTTGTCGTCCGCGATGATAGCAATTTCCATTAAATTTGATCCTTTCTTAAAATTTTAAATCTGTTGTCATATGTTTTCAAGAAGCCGTTTTACCTGACGTTTTGCTTTCATTCCGCGAAATCCGTGGAACAGCGGTACATACAGGCCGCAGAGTCTTGCGGCTACATTGTCGAATGCCGCCGCGGCATTGACGCCGCGAAGCTGACAGGCAAGCTTGCCCGTTTCAGCACCCAGCATAAGCTGATGCTCATGGGGAATGATTCCGCAAAGCTGGATAAACGATCTGTCAATTATTTCATTTATACCCGGACGGTCTCCCGTAGCAGCTCCCTCAAAATCGAAGCTGTTTATAAGCAGCCGTCTGTCGGATATTCGGTTGTTCTTAAGATATTCTCCTGTCTGACCCGCCGCGCGAATGCTGGAGGGTTGGTGAGATGCTACGATAATGGCACTGTCTGCCCTGGCAGATTCAAGAACTGCCGGAACTCCCAGCGAGCCGGGAGTGTCGAGTATTATGTTATCAAACGGTACAGCTTCAAGCGCACTGTCGATAATGCCGGAAAACTCCTCTGCCGTTATATCACGTCCGCCCTTATAGGGGGCTGCCGCAAACCACAGATTTTCCGAGCGTTCATCACGAATAAGCACCTTTTCGGTTTCAACGCGTCCCTTGGCGGCGTCGTAAAGGTCGTACATGATCTCGTTTTCAACGCCCAGCATAAGGTCAAGACAACGCATATCAAAGTCGCAGTCGGCAAGCAGTACACGGCGTCCGCGCCGTGCTAACGACATGGCGAGATTCGCCGCAACGGTGGATTTACCAACGCCGCCCTTGCACGAGGTTATAAGAGTTATCTTCGCCGTACCTTCCGCCTCCCACCTTATCGGCGTCGGCATCCTTGGCCGTCACTGCCGTTTAGTCGTGCCTCACCCCAACAGGACAAATAAAACACTGCCGGCGGTTTTTTAAAACTGTCGGAATGGTTTTTATCGTATATTGGTAAATGTGACACTAATATGATACCATGATTACATACTTTCTGTCAATACCTCACAGCAAATTTTCCGCATAAAAACTCAATTTTTACATTTACGACAAAAATATTTGATATTTTTGTGCGCTTCGTGTACTTTCCGGTAAGGTATATCCGATTTTACCAAAGCAAAACCGCGGCAGCGGAATATCCGTGCCGCGGAATGCATTATTTGCTCATCAAATATTCATCAATGGCTTTTGCCGCCGTTTTTCCTGCTCCCATGGCAGAAATGACCGTAGCGGCACCTGTTACGGCGTCTCCGCCGGCATAAACGCCGGGTTTCGTGGTAGCACCGGTGGATTCTTCCACAATTATGCCGCCTCGCTTGTTCACTTCAAGCCCCTCGGTAGTGGATTTTATAAGAGGATTCGGGGACGTGCCGATGGAGATTATCACCGTATCGACGGAAAGCTCAAATTCGCTTCCGGTGATCGGAACAGGAGACCGCCTGCCGCGCTCATCAGGCTCGCCAAGCTCCATTTTTATGCATTTTATACCTGTGACACAGCCGTTCTTCGGGTCACGCTTATCTTCCGGATTGCGGTAGCCTAAAATCTCCACAGGGCTGCTAAGGAGCATAAATTCGATGCCCTCCTCCATGGCGTGCTCCACCTCCTCGCGGCGTGCCGGAAGCTCTTCCATGGAACGGCGATAGATGATGTACACCTTTTCTGCGCCGAGACGGAGTGCGGTACGCGCCGCATCCATTGCCACGTTTCCGCCGCCCACAACGGCAACCTTGCCGCCCTTGGATATAGGGGTAACGGGATCGTCAAGATACGCCTTCATAAGATTGCTTCTGGTGAGAAATTCGTTTGCGGAGTAGACCCCCTTAAGATTTTCGCCGGGAATGTTCATAAACGAGGGCAGTCCTGCGCCTGAACCAATAAATACGGCTTCGTATCCCATCTCGAAAAGCTCGTCGACTGTCAGAGTTTTGCCGATTATATAGTTTGTCTCGATTTTCACTCCCATTGACGTAAGGTTGTCAACCTCTTTTTCTACTATAGCCTTTGGAAGTCTGAATTCGGGGATTCCGTATACAAGGACACCACCGGCGGTATGAAGTGCTTCATACACCGTCACCTCGTACCCTTTTTTGGCAAGATCGCCTGCACAGGTAAGTCCCGACGGACCTGAACCCACAATCGCCACTCTGTGTCCGTTCTTTTGAGGGATATTGGGCTTTCCGTCAGAATGTGTGTTGTGATAATCCGCCACGAAACGCTCAAGTCTGCCGATTCCCACAGGCTCACCCTTGATGCCGCGCACGCATTTTGCCTCACACTGTGTTTCCTGAGGGCAGACGCGTCCGCAGACGGCAGGCAGAGAAGAAGAGCGGTTTATTATCTGATATGCGCCCTCAAAATCTCCCTCCTTTATCTTGCCGATAAATTCGGGGATGTGTATATTCACAGGACATCCGGAAACACAGGGCATATTTTTGCAGTTAAGACAGCGTGCCGCCTCGTCAAGGGCGGTGGCTTCATCGTAGCCGAGGGCAACCTCCGAGAAATTGTGCGCTCTGACCTCAGGTGTCTGGCTCGGCATAGGATTCTTTTTGGGATTCATATTTGCAGCCATAATACTTTCTCCTAATTATGCCTTCTTAAAAAGATTGCAGGCTTCCTCATAGGCGTGCCGCTCAAAATCACGAAACATAGAGCCGCGCTCCATAGCGGAATCAAAATCCACCTCATACCCGTCGAAATCCGGACCGTCAACACAGGCGAATTTGGTTTTGCCGCCGACTGTAAGGCGGCATCCGCCGCACATTCCCGTGCCGTCTATCATTATGGGGTTCATTGATACCGTACAGGGTATGCCTGTAGGACGGGAAGTTTCCACAACGAATTTCATCATTATAAGCGGACCTATGGTTATGATCCTGTCGAATTTTTCGCCGGATTCAAGCATTTCGGCAAGGGGTACGCAGACATTGCCCTGCCTGCCGTATGAGCCGTCGTCTGTCATGATATGAAGCCGTCCCGATGCGGCTTTAAATTCATCCTCAAGAATTACAAGGTCTTTTGAGCGGAAGCCGATTATTGATGTAACCTCACATCCCATCGAGTGAAGCTCCTTTGCAATGGGCATTGCGATGGCGCATCCAACGCCGCCGCCTACGATGCAGACCTTTTTTAGTCCCTCAAGCTCCGTGGGGACACCGAGAGGACCTGCAAAATCCTGCAGGCTGTCACCCACTTCCTTTGCGGCAAGCTTCAGTGTGGTAGCACCAACTATCTGAAATATTATTTTTACCGTTCCCGCGTCGCGGTCATATCCTGCGATAGTGAGAGGGATACGCTCGCCGTCGGAATCGGTACGAAGTATTATAAACTGTCCCGGACGGGCTTTTTTCGCCACTGCCGGTGCTTCAACATCCATCATGCAAACGGTGGGATTGAGACTTTTTTTTGTTATGATCCTGAACATGGACAAATCTCCTCCGGAATCATCGACTGTAATTACATACTATTATACCATAGCTCGGCGTGTGTTTGCAATAGCAAATTATTATAAATTCGGACTTCTTCACTCACCAAAACGGCAGAATTTGACATAATCTCCGCCAAAACCGCGCTGATTTGATATTATCCACGCTCATACGAGCGAAACAGTGATGAAAATACAAACACCAATCGACATTGTGTGCTGCCTGCGTTTTGGTATAATTATCGGGAAGACAGCCGCGCATTGCGGCATAAAGGACGGTAAAAATTATGGCAGTACAAAAATTTATAATGAAAAAGCTTGCAGGCGTGTTTGGAAATGCCGCGGCAGGCGAGGGTGAGGAGTTTTTTGATTCGGGACTCATTGATACGGTACATATTGTAAAGGGAATCGGTGCGGCGGTGATGGCAGGAATACTCGGTGCATCAAGCGGTGTTTTCTCCTGCTATCCTTTCGGAATAGCATATCTGTGCGTCGCTGACAGGTATGTGTACTTTTCCTATTTCGGACTGCTCGTATCGGCACTTACCAACCGCGGATATGCACTTCCCATGGCTGTGGTATACACGGTTATTCTTATGCTTCGGTATGCTGTGGGGCGGCTTGCCACCGAAGACAGCACAGACAAGCTGCCGGGCGTGTTTGAGAAGCTTCGAAGCCGAGCACGAAAAAGCGGTGTGGGTCCTGCTGTATTCGGTGAGGCACTGCTTATCCGTGTGGCAATAGCCTGCTTTGCGGCGTTTGTGTTCGGACTGTACCGACTGATAGCAGGCGGATTTTTGTACTATGACCTGTTTGGCCTTCTCGGCGGATTTATTATTTCACCCCTCGCCGCGGCGGCGCTTGGCGGACTTTTTACAAAGGATGAGCAACTGCTTAGAGCCGGCACACTGTCACGTGCGGCACTTGTATTCATGATAGTATTCTCTCTTCGTGGATACAGCATTATGGGATTCTCCCTTGGATTTGCGACGGCGTTTTTTATCACCATGTGGGCGGCATCATCGGTTGGCGGACTTAAAGGATGCGCTGTGGGCCTGCTTCTCGGTCTTGCCTGCGGCACACTTGATACGGTGGGCGTGTCGGGTATAGCTTCCGCCGCCTATTCTATCGGAGCTGCGCCCTGCATCATTGCCGTGGCAGGACTTTGCATGGGAGCACTTTGGCGAGTATCCCGAGCGGCGGCAGTGGCGGCGGCTTGCTCGGTGGGAATCTCTCTTGGACTTATGGTTGACGGATATGGTATACTTCCGAGACTTCTTCCGGATATTTCAGCCGCGGCGGCAGTATTTATGCCGCTTTCCCATTTCGGCTTTTTGCCGCGCCTGCTTATTTTTTCCGAGCCTGAAAGGACTTCGGGCAGTGAGGAATTATCTCTGCTTGAAAAGAAGCAGACGGATACAAATGCAAGAATGAATGCTCTGTCTGAGGCGTTTTCCCATTTGTCCGACACTGTATATTCGCTGTCGGACCGAATGCGCCGTCCGGGGGTCGCGGACTTAAAGCAGGTTTGCGACGGAGCGTTTGAGGGCTTCTGCCACAAGTGTGCCATGCAGTCGGTGTGCCTTGAGAGGGAGTGCTCATCCACTCTTGACGCGCAGAGTAAAATAACCGGCGTGCTTTATAAAGTCGGACGGGTGGGAATAGAGGACGTGCCGCAGTATTTCCGTGACCGGTGCTTCAATATACTTCCAATTATTGACGAGATAAATATTTCCACAGCAAAGCTTATAGAGAGACTCATAAAGAACGATAAAACCGAGGCATTTGCGCTGGATTACGAAGCTATGTCAAAGCTGCTTGCGGCGCAGATAGATAAAAACGATGCTGAATACAGGGTTGACACCGAGCTTACAAAAAAGCTCCGAAAGTCCCTTAAATATATGGGTATCCATGCTGAAAGTGCGCTGTGCTACGGCTCACGAAAAAAGCAGGCGGTAATCGGAGGCGTGGATGCGGCAAAGATGAAAATGGGAGCGCGTGAGATACGGAAGGCGGTGGAAAACACCCTTGAAGTGCCCATGGCGGCGCCTCTGTTCAACGTAGAGGACGGCGTTGTTACCGTAACCCTTGAGGCACGCCGCAGATACAGAACAGAGGTTGCCAAGGCTACAAGTATAAAGGAGTCGGAAAGCGCAAACGGAGACAGCGTTGCCGTATTTGAAAATAAAGAGGACTATTTCTACACGCTCATATCAGACGGCATGGGGAGCGGCAGAGAGGCGGCAATTACATCTAAAATATGCGCGGTGTTTATTGAGCGGATGCTGTCAGCCGGAAACGGACAAAGCGTGACGCTTGAAATGCTCAACGGCTTTATACGAAGCCGTGCCTGCCGTGGTAGTGAATGCTCGGCTACAATAGACCTTGCCGAGATTGACCTTATAAACGGTAAGGCGAGCTTTGTTAAAAGCGGAGCGGCACCGTCCTTTGTGCTCCGCTCCGGAAATCTTTATAAGCTTCAGTCGAAAACCCTGCCCATCGGTATAATGCATGAGCTTGATGCTGAGCGAATAGGCTTTGAGCTTATGGGGGGAGATGTGATAATCATGCTGAGCGACGGCGTGGCGCAGTCCCTTGAAGATGGGGTATGGCTTGCAAATCTGCTGACCTACGAGTGGGAGGACGATATTGATGCCATGGCGGCAAAGATTCTTGACAATGCGGTTTTGACAAACAGGCGCAGTGATGATATGACGGTGGTGGTCATACGCATTGCGGAGGATGAGGGGGAATAATACTGTTTTCGGTACTTGACAATTTGGGGGCGGTTTGATATAATATCGGTATCAAAAAGAAAAGGATGCACCCGAAATGGCAAGTAAAAAAACAGCTCTCGCTCACGAATTTTGCGAGAGGCTTGAGAAAATATACACGGAGGCACAGTGTGCGCTTGAATCGGGCGGAGAAGCGTGGAAGCTTCTCATTATGGGACGGCTGTCGGCTCAGTGCACAGATGCCAGAGTAAATATCGTCTGCCGTGACCTGTTCGCGAAGTACCCAACTCTTGAATCCGTTGCGGACTGCCAGCTGTCCGACCTTGAGGAAATCGTGCGCCCCTGCGGACTTTACAAGACCAAGGCAAAAAACATAAAGGATGCCTGCATAATGCTTCGTGATGAATTCGGGGGAGAGCTTCCCGATACCATGGACCAGCTGCTGCGGCTTCCCGGAGTTGGCAGAAAGATTGCAAATCTTCTTCTTGGAGACATATTCGGAAAACCTGCCATCGTTACAGATACCCACTGCATTCGCATATGCGGCAGGGTGGGACTGTATGCGGAAACCCTTAAAGACCCTGTGAAGATAGAAAAAATACTCGTTTCTCTGATAATTCCCGAAAAGCAGTCGGATTTTTGTCACAGGCTGGTTATGTTCGGAAGAGAAATATGTACCGCAAGGTCGCCGAAGTGCGGCGAATGCCCCGTGGCCGATATATGTAAGCATAATAAGAAAAGCTTGCCGAAATAAAGGCAAGCTTTTTTTGTATCTGT
>CAJGCT010000030.1 GCA_904501985.1 uncultured Clostridia bacterium | reverse complement strand
CGACATCGCAATTCTCGTTGTTGCGGCTGATGACGGCATCATGCCTCAGACCGTTGAGGCTATAAACCACGCCAAGGCTGCCGGCATTGACATAGTTGTAGCAATAAACAAAATGGATAAGCCCGAGGCTAATCCCGATGTGGTTAAGCAGGAGCTTACAAAATACGAGCTTGTTCCCGAGGAGTGGGGCGGCGACGTTATCTGCGTTCCCGTATCTGCTCTCACCGGCATGGGTATTGACGATCTGCTTGAAAACCTCCTTCTTGTTGCAGACATGAAGGAGCTTAAGGCTAACCCCAACCGCCGTGCAAAGGGTCTTGTGCTTGAAGCAAAGCTTGACAAGGGCCGCGGTCCGGTTGCAACCGTGCTCGTACAGAACGGTACTCTCAACGCAGGCGATATCGTTATTGCAGGTACTGCGGTAGGTCGCGTCCGCGCAATGACCGACGATAAGGGCAAAGCCGTTAAGACCGCAGGTCCTTCCGTACCTGTTGAGATCATCGGTCTCTCCGAGGTTCCGGAATCCGGTGACGAATTTGCGGCTGTTGAAGACGAGCGCATGGCTCGTGAGCTTGCAGAACAGCGTCGTGAAAAGGCTAAGAACGAGCAGTTCAAGGCAAATGCAAAAGTTAACCTCAACGACCTGTTCGCTCAGATCTCCGAGGGTATCAAGGACCTCAACATCATCGTAAAGGCTGACGTTGGCGGCTCTGCGGAGGCTGTAAAGCAGTCACTCCAGAAGCTTTCAAACGAAGAAGTCCGCGTGAACATCATCCACACCGCAGTCGGCGGAATCACTGAGGGCGACGTAATGCTTGCGGCGGCATCTAATGCGCTGATTGTAGGCTTCAATGTCCGCCCCGACAAGTCTGCCATTGACAAGGCTGAGCGTGAAACAGTTGAAATTCGCACATACCGCATAATCTACGAGTGCATCGAAGAAGTCGAAGCGGCTATGAAGGGTATGCTCGCTCCTAAGTTCAAGGAGGTCGTTCTCGGTCACGCCGAGGTGCGTCAGACCATTCACGTGCCCAGCGTCGGAACTATTGCAGGTTCTTACGTTCAGGACGGCAAGGTATCAAGAAACGCACAGATCCGCGTTGTCCGCGACGGCGTTGTGATCTTCGAAGACAAGATATCCTCCCTTAAGCGCTTCAAGGACGATGCCAAGGAAGTTGCACAGGGTTATGAGTGCGGTATCGGTCTTGAACGCTTCAACGACATCAAGGAAGGCGACGTGCTTGAAGCATTCATGATGGAAGAAGTAAAAGCACAGTAATAACGAAGAAAAGCTTCGGTTCAGATACGAACCGAAGCTTTTTATTTGCTGTGAGCGTTATTTATTACATCTTTACGATGCCAAAGGCATCAAGAATGGATGAAACAAGTATCGCCACGATAAATACGGGGGCTATATACTTTATCATCACCGAAAACAGCCGTTTCGCCTTGAATTTGCCGCCCAAATCAAGCTCGTCCATGAGATATTCCGGCTTAAGCACAAATCCCACAAGAACCGCAGTGAAAAATGCGGCTATCGGCATCAAAATACTGTTGGAGATGAAATCAAAGAAGGTGAGAAGGTCATCAAGTCCAAGCGGCTTTACATCCTTTAGTACATTGAAGCCAAGGCAGGTGATTCCACCCAGCACGAGGCTGAAGCCAAGCACCGCAAGGCTGGCAGGAATACGCTTCATCCTCAGTTTATCCTGAAGAATGGAAACGATTGTTTCCATAAGGGATATTGATGACGTAAGTGCCGCAAAGAACACCATTATAAAGAATACCGCACCGATAATGTTGCCGCCGGGCATGGTATCGAACACCTTAGGCAGGGTGACAAACATAAGGGTCGGACCTTTTCCCAGTGCTTCCTCGTTTCCGCCGGAAAAAGCAAACACCGCCGGAATTATCATAAGACCCGCGAGAAAAGCCACGCCGGTATCGAATATCTCGATCTGATGAATGGATTTTTCGATGCTTATATCTTTTTTCATGTATGAGCCAAAGGTTATCATAATGCCCATGGCAAGGGACATGGAGTAAAAGAGCTGTCCCATAGCCGCTACGACGGTCATGACCGAGAATTTTGAAAAATCGGGAGTAATGTAATAAAGAACGCCGTCAACAGCACCGGGCATAGCGACGATAGTGTAGATCGAAATTCCGAGAATCAGCACCACGAGGATTGGCATCATCACCTTGCTGACCTTTTCGATACCCTTTTCAACGCCCAGCATAACAATAAGCGATGTAAGACCGATAAAAAGCAGGAACCATACAAGCGGCTCACCGACTATCTTCAAATATTCGGAAAAATATTTATCCCCTGCCATAACATGAGCCTGTCCCGTGCCGAAGCCTGCTATATACTTCATCACCCAGCCGCCTATAACGGAGTAATAGGGGAGAATGATGGCAGGAATCAGCGCGGCAAGATATCCAACGAATGCAAAACGCCGATCCAGCTTCTTAAAAGCACCGATAGCAGACAGTCCGGTCTTACGACCGATAGCAATTTCCGCCGCCATAAGCGCAAAGCCGAATGTAACGGCGAGAATTATATACACAAGCAAAAATATACCGCCGCCGTATTTTGCGGCAAGGTAAGGAAAGCGCCATATGTTACCAAGGCCTACAGCAGAGCCTGCCGCGGCAAGCACAAATCCAATCTTTCCTGTAAACGAGCTTCGTTTCTGATCCAATGTTTTTTCCTCCAAGTCATGTAATACCTGATTATTGTACCACATTTTTCTGAAAAAGGCAATGGTTTTTTGAATATTGGTGTGGGAGGAACGGTCGCTTTTTGAAAAAAGCTCCGCAAAAACTTTATACAAGGAAAAAACTAAAACAAAGCCAACATAAGTGCTAATCGTTAGGACGCCACATTCGCGCCGCCTGCATGGCCCCGCACCATTCCGGCGGCTTGGGTTGCGGTAATTGTTTGTGTTAAGAGGCGCGACCGCTTTGCGGCCGCGCCTATCAAAAAACAACCGCCCACAGCCGCGAATCCAGACATAACGGAGCGAAGCTAAAACGTCCCCATTTACTAAAGCCCATTTAATCGAAGCGCAAGTATGGCGCGGCTGTGTTCGCACTCCGCACCAAGGCGGTACGCAGGATCGCGTAACGTCGCGCCGTTATCTTCGCATAACCGCTATTAGCGGAGGAAAGGGGGAGAGTCCAAGAGAGGGGAGAAAACCAAGAGCGCAGCGGCGGTTTTCACCCCTCTCTTCGCATCCCCGAAGCCGCCGGCGCGGCGGAGGTATGCAAAACACAAGGCACAGCAAAATCGCTGTGCCTTACCCTATCGTGAAGCAGAATGCTTCCATTACTCACCTAACCTGCCCGTCGCCGGTGATAAGATACTTGCCGGTGGTCAGCGCATCAAGTCCCATTGGACCGCGGGCATGGAGCTTTTGCGTAGATATGCCAAGCTCTGCGCCAAAACCAAATTCACCGCCGTCGGTGAAGCGCGTGGATGCATTCACATACACCGCCGCCGCGTCAACCTCGCGCTTGAAGTGCTCAGCATTTGCCATGTCGCGCGTGATTATGGCTTCGCTGTGCCCCGTGTTGTATCTGTTGATGTGCGCTATGGCTTCGTCAGTTCCCGAAACCACTTTAACCGCTAAAATATAATCGTCGTATTCCGTCGCCCAATCGTACTCTGCCGCCGCGGCACAGCCGATGATGGCGCGTGTACGCTCGCATCCGCGAATTTCAAGAGCCTTTCCGTCAAGTGCCGCTGTGAACCTTGGCAGGAAATCCGCCGCAATATTTTCATGCACAAGCATGGTCTCAACGGCGTTGCATACAGAGGGGCGTGACATTTTCGCATTGAGCGCAACCTTTATGCCAAGCTCAATGTCGGCACTTTCGTCAATATAAATGTGGCAGTTGCCCGCACCCGTTTCAATAACCGGCACGGTAGCGTTGTCAACAACGCTTCTGATAAGTCCGGCACCGCCGCGCGGCACTAAAAGGTCAACAAGTCCGCGCATTTTCATAAGTGCCGCCGAGCCTTCACGGGAGGTATTGTCTATAAGCCCCACCGCATCGGACGGCAAACCGCAATCCGCAAGAGCGCGGCGCATAATCTGAGCAAGCACGCGGTTTGTCTCAATGGCTTCTTTGCCGCCCCGAAGCACACAGGCATTGCCGGTCTTTATGCAAAGAGCCGCCGCATCAACGGTTACATTGGGACGGGATTCGTATATTATGGCAACCACACCAAGGGGCACGCGGATATGCTCGATAACAAGTCCGTTGGGGCGCGTGGTGCGTGTGCCTGACCCTATGGGGTCGTTTAACATGATAAGCTCCGAAAGGCTATCGGCAATACCGTCAATGCGCCCCGAATCAAGCCTCAGTCTGTCAAGCATTGCCGGTGCAATACCGTTGTCCTCGGCATTTTTAAGGTCTATGGCATTGGCTTCGGTTATCCTGTCGCATTCACCTCGGAGAAGCTCCGCAATGCGCGCCAGCACCGTATTTTTAGTTTTAGCCGATGCTCCTGCCATAGCAGACTTTGAATCTGCCGCCGCAGAGCATACGGATTTTACATACTCAAAAATCTCCATTGATATCTCCTATATTCTGACAAGTGTCCCGACAGCTCGCTTAAGGGACTCAAGAAAGATGTCCGCTTCCTCTTTGGTGTTCTGTGCGCCAAGGCTCACACGGATCGTGCAGTCTGCCGCCTTATCGGAAAGTCCGAATGCACGAAGCACATGGCTTCCGTGACCTGTGTTGGAGGAGCAGGCAGAGCCGCTTGAAACATATATGCCGTCCCTTGACAAAAAATGAAGTGCCGTTTCGCTCTTGATATTCGGCAGTGTGATGCTGAGAATATGTGGAGCGGCGTTTTCGGGAAGATTCAGCCGCACCTCTGAAAATTCGCCCCTCTCGGTGATTGCCGAAATAAGATATCGGCGAAGACTCGATATTCTTTCGGAATATTCCGATATTTTCCCGGCAGATGCCTTTACAGCCGCACCGAAGCCTGCGATTCCGATGACGTTTTCCGTGCCGGAGCGCATTCCCGACTCCTGACCGCCGCCGAATATTATGGGCGCAACAGCGCGACGTTTTTGTACGTCTGCTGATACATACAGTGCTCCGACGCCCTTAGGTCCGCCGATTTTATGAGCACTCAGCGTAATAAGGTCTGCTCCAAGCAATCTTTCGCCAATGGGAAGCTTCATATATCCCTGAACGCAGTCCGTATGCATGAGCGCGTCGGGATTTGCCGCCTTAACTATACTCGAAATACGCTTTATGTCATATACAGCACCCGTTTCGTTGTTGACCGTCATAAAGCTTGCAAGTATTGTATTCCTGTCCGCCTCGTGGGCGAGCATTTCGTAGTCCGGAGCACCGCCGACCGTTGGGATACGCACCACTGTAAAGCCTCGTTTCTCAAGCTCTGCGGCAGGTGACATAATTGCAGGATGCTCGCTGTCTGAAATAATGATTTTCTTCCCATCGGGGAAGTTTTTTGCCGATGCCACACCGAGAAGTGCAAGATTATCGGATTCCGTTCCGCCGGCGGTGAATATAAGCTGTTTTTCGGTGATTTTTGATACTCCGCGGACACCTAAAGAGGCTAAAATGGCACGTCTGGCATCCGAAACAAGCTTTTCCGCGTCAACACCCATGTTATGAAGCGAGGAAGGATTGCCGAAGCAGTCCATAGCGGCACTCATTGCCGCTTTTGCCTCATCGCACAGAGGGGTGGTTGCGCTGTTGTCGAAATATATCTGTTTCATTATCAGTGGAACTTGAAATTGGCAAGGATAGCAAAAACATCCTCGAAGTGGGCATCGTAGCTTGCCGCTTCTGCGGTATAGGTGAATATATACACCTTAGCATCCTTAAATGCCACTATCTGCATGAATTTATAGGTGGTGTCAACCATTGTTCCCGTATAAACATACTGCATAGCAGTAACACCGTCAAGCTCGAACTCCTCCGGCTCGTGCACATAGGTAAGGTCAGGGAACACCGCCTTAAGGCTTGGCTCATAGGTCTCCCAATAGTTTGCGATACTCGTTACCGAGCCGTCAAGCTCAAAGCCTATCATAGATATATTTGCCGGATCCTTGCCGCTGTAGTAAGCCGCGGTAACACCGGTGGAAATATCGGCAGTCCATTCATCGGGCACAAACAGGTCGTATGTAACGCCCTCCTCGGATATTTCTTTAAATCCCATTGGGGCATTGCTGTCAGTATTTGCGCAGGAAGCCATGGAAGCGGCTCCCATAAATATCGCTAAAACAAGTGCTATCAGTTTTATCATGGTTATGACCATTCCTTTCTTATCATTTCCAAACAGCAGTTATTTAGTCTATTATACCGCGCCGCGCCCCATTTTGTCAACATCGGTTTTGTAAACACTGATGTATCTATTTGTGAATAGATACAAAAAAGCCCCGATATGCAAAACCGGAGCTTTTCATGCAATTTATGCGACCCGATCTATAAGCCGGGTTCTGTTTTGGCGGTCATCTATCTTCGCTTTTCGTCACCGAAAAGCTTCACGCCTTGGCGTGTGCCACCCATGGGATCTGTCGGGCAGACAGCCGTGTGTGATAAGCACACGGATCCCATATGCGGTGTTGCTTCGGATAGGGTTTACAGCGGACCTATGTTACCATAGGAACTCGTGAGCTCTTACCTCACGTTTCCATCCTTACCGGCAAAGCCGGCGGTCTATTTCTGTTGCACTTTCCCGGAGGTCACCCTCGGCGGACGTTATCCGTTATCCTGCCCTGTGAAGCCCGGACTTTCCTCACGGTAATACCTTTCGGCAACATACCGCGCGATCGCCCGATCAGGTCGCGTATAAGATTATACCACAGATACGGCAAGTTGTCAACCGAAATTTCATGTTTACAGACCGCACACATCACGAATTATGCACACAATTCCAAAAAAACCGTACAATTATTTACACTCTGTATATTGCGAATATAAATTTTATGTGTTATAATAAAAGGTATACTGATGTTTGCTTCTGAAGCTTTATCCCAGCTTTTGCCTGTAGAAAGGGTTGGTAAATCCATGAAAATCGGTCTCGATGTCGGCTCAACGACCCTCAAATGCGTCGTTTTGGACGATGAAGATAAAATCATATATAAATCCTACAAGCGGCACCTTGCCAAGATCACGGAATCAACTGCCGAGCTTCTCGGCACGCTGTGTGCCGAGGTGCCCGGTGCATCCGATGCTGTGCTGTCAATTTCCGGCTCTGCCGGAATGGGCATGGCTGAATCCTGCGGTATCGGATTCGTTCAGGAGGTATACGCCACACGCCTTGCCGTAAAGCGCACAATCCCCGAAACCGACGTGGTGATCGAGCTTGGCGGCGAGGATGCCAAGATACTCTATCTTGACGGCACAATGGAGGTTCGCATGAACGGCTCTTGCGCCGGCGGTACGGGAGCTTTTATCGACCAGATGGCAACACTTCTTGCAATAACTCCCGACGAGCTTAACGAGCTTTCCCACGGGTGCGAAAAAATCTATACCATCGCGTCAAGATGCGGCGTGTTCGCAAAAAGCGACATTCAGCCCCTCATAAATCAAGGCGCGAAAAAAGAGGACATCGCGGCGAGCATTTTCTATGCGGTGGTAAACCAAACAATCGCCGGTCTGGCACAGGGACGTCCCATTGAGGGAAAGGTGGTATATCTCGGCGGTCCGCTTACATTTATGGACGGACTTCGTGATGCTTTTGATAAATCTCTTGGACTTCGCGGAATCTGCCCCGAGAACTCCCTCTATTTTGTTGCACTCGGTGCTGCATACGGTGCTGAGCTTGGCTCGGAGCATATAACTCTTGGCGAGGCGGCTGAGAGAATAGCCGGCTATCGCACAGAGGGACGCTATCTCTCCTGCAATCCGCTGTTTGAGTCGGAGAGCGACTACAGCGAATTTTCCGCACGCCATGCCGCAGACAGAGTGGAATATGCAGACCCGGGCAATTATTCCGGCTCGGCGTACATAGGCATTGATGCCGGTTCTACCACAGTCAAAGTAGTAGTAATGAGCGAGGACGGGGACATTCTCTGCTCCCTGTACCGCCCCAACAACGGCAATCCCGTACCGATCATACGGGAGTTTCTTACGGAATTTTACGCAAAGTACCCGAAAATAAAAATCGCCGGCTCAGCTGTTACCGGCTACGGCGAGGAAATCGTCAGAAATGCATTCGCCGCAGACGGCGGAATCGTTGAAACAATGGCGCATTTCTTTGCGGCAAAGAAATTTCTGCCCTCGGTGGATTTTATAATCGACATCGGCGGTCAGGATATCAAGTGCTTCAAAATAAGAAACGGTGCTATCGACAATATTTTCTTAAACGAAGCCTGCTCATCGGGATGCGGCTCTTTCCTGCAAACCTTTGCAGGCGCACTTGGGGTTGATATAGCGGAGTTCGCGGCGCAGGGCTTGTTCGCAAAAGCTCCCGTTGACCTTGGCTCACGCTGTACGGTGTTCATGAACTCATCCGTAAAGCAGGCGCAGAAGGACGGTGCTACTGTTGACAATATCTCCGCAGGCTTGTCCATATCCGTTGTCAAAAATGCGCTGTACAAGGTAATCCGCGCATCCGGTCCTGACGATCTTGGCGAGCATATTGTGGTACAGGGCGGCACATTCCTAAACGATGCTGTTCTGCGCGCATTTGAGCAGGAAATCGGCAGAAATGTGGTGCGCCCCAATATAGCGGGACTTATGGGTGCATACGGTGCCGCGATTTATGCCAAGGACACCTCATGCGGCGCGTCTACTTTACTTGACGCCGAGGCTTTGGCAAGCTTCCGCCACGATGTGAAGCTCACCACCTGCGGTCTTTGTGAAAATCACTGCCGTCTTACGGTCAACACCTTTGACGGCGGCAGAAAATTCATCGGCGGCAATCGCTGTGAGCGTCCCACCGCCCGCGGTGCGTCGGCAGAATACTTCGACCTTTACGAATACAAGCTGGGGCTTCTTAACTCGTACACAGGTAAGCCTGAAAACCCCAAGGCGCGTATCGGTCTGCCCATGGGACTTAATATGTACGAAATGCTTCCGTTCTGGCACACGCTCTTCACAAAGCTCGGCTTTGAGGTTGTGACCTCGCCGCGCTCTGACCGAAAGCTGTATCTTCGCGGTCAGCAGACTATCCCCTCAGACACGGTATGCTTCCCGGCGAAGCTGCTTCACGGACACATAGAAGCACTCATTGACGAGGGCGTTGATGCCATATTCTATCCCTGCATGACCTACAACTTTGACGAGAAGCTCGGTGACAATCACTACAACTGTCCCGTCGTGGCATATTACCCCGAGGTCATCGGTGCAAATGTGCCGCGCCTAAGGGACGGTGTGAAATTCATTCAGGATTATATCGGCATTCACCGTCCAAAGGATTTCTCCGAAAAGCTTCACGGCATACTTGAAAAGTATTTCGGCGAGCTTGACAAAAAAGCGGTCAAATCCGCCTGTGATGCCGCTTATGCCGAGCGCGAATCCTTCCTTGCGAGAATCCGTGCAAAGGGCGAGGAATACATAAAGATCGCGCGTGACAAAAATATGCCTATCATCGTGCTTTCCGGCAGACCCTACCATGTTGACCCCGAAACAAATCACGGTATCAACCGTCTTATATGCGAGTGCGGTGCAGTTCTCGTTACCGAGGATGCCGTAAGCCACAATCTTAAAAAATTCAAGGTAAATGTACTCAACCAGTGGACCTATCACTCCCGTCTTTACGCCGCGGCTAAATATATCGGCGATGAAAGTGACATGAATCTCGTTCAGCTTGTGTCCTTCGGATGCGGAGTGGATGCCATAACCACCGATGAGGTGCGCTCCATACTTGAATCGGCAGGAAAAATCTACACACAGATAAAAATTGACGAAATAACCAACCTTGGTGCTGTTAAAATAAGACTCCGCAGTCTGTTTGCCGCTTGCGAAGCCAAAAAGAGAGAGGAGAGAGCTTAATGGACAGAGTGGAATTTACAAAAGAAATGCGAAGGGATTACACTATCCTTGTGCCCAATATGCTCTCAAATCATTTCAAGCTGCTTATCAAGGTTTTCGCAAACGAGGGATACAATGTAGAGCTTCTTAAGAATGAGGGACGCTCGGTTGTTGAATGCGGACTTAAATATGTGCACAATGACACCTGTTATCCCGCGCTTCTCGTCATCGGTCAGATGATAGACGCGCTTCAAAGCGGAAAATACGACACCCACAAAACAGCACTCATCATCACCCAGACCGGCGGTGGATGCCGTGCTTCAAACTACATTCACCTTCTTAGAAAAGCACTGAAAAAAGCGGGGCTTGACTATGTTCCCGTTATCTCGCTGAATCTTTCGGGACTTGAAAGAAACAGCGGCTTCAAGCTGACTCTTGGGCTTCTCCGCCGCCTTATCGCGGCTATGGCATACGGCGATCTTCTCATGCTGCTTGCAAATCAGGTGCGCCCTTACGAAATAAACAAGGGAGATGCCGACAGGCTTGTTGACAAATGGGCTGACCTGCTTGTTTCTGAATTTGATAGCGGCAGGGGCTTTAATAAAAAGGCTATGCGCTCGTACATGGAGCGTATTGCGCGCGAATTTGCCGAAGTCGCTACCGACCGCACGCGAAAATGCGTCAAGGTTGGAATCGTTGGCGAGATATATGTAAAATTCTCCGCTCTTGCAAACAATCACCTTGAAGAATTTCTTGCAGGCGAGGGATGCGAGGTCAATGTCCCCGGTCTTATGAGCTTTATTCTCTTCAAGGTGGACAACCGCATGGAGGATATCAAGCTCTACGGCGGAAGCAGGATAAAATTTGCTGTATGCAAGGCACTTTTTGATTATCTCTCGGAAATCGAGCAGATAGAGATAGACGCTGTAAAAAACAACAGCTCCTTTAATCCCCCAACGGCATATTCTCACCTGCGCGAGCTTATTTACGGCATCGAGGGTTACGGATGCAAGATGGGCGAGGGATGGCTTCTCACCGCGGAAATGCTGGAGCTTATCGAGGGCGGCTACGGCAACATAGTATGTGCACAGCCCTTCGGATGCCTGCCGAATCATATCGTTGGCAAGGGCATGATCCGCAGACTCCGTGAGCTTCACCCGGATTCAAACATTGTCCCCATTGACTACGACCCCGGTGCTACCAGAGTAAATCAGGAAAACCGCATAAAGCTTATGCTTTCGGTAGCCCGTGAGCAGATGGAGTCCGCACGAAACACCAAGGTACATGACATCAAGCCGACTTCCGAAAAGGAATCGGTGCCGGTATGATAAAAATAGATATCCCAGATTATGTACGAGCCGTAATGGCAGAGATAAGAAAATACGATCCCCTTGACGGCGATGAGCTTTATCGTGGCAAAGCCTATATTGTTGGCGGCTGTGTGCGCGATGCACTGCTTGGAAGCGTGCCAAACGATTGGGATGTGACCACAAACTGCAAGCCTTATGACATAATGGAGATATTCTCCGACGCTCCCGGCTTCAAGGCTATTCCCACGGGCATTGAGCACGGCACGGTCACGGTAGTGTACGACGGCAAGCCTGTGGAAGTCACCACATTCCGCTCGGAGCAGACTTATGTAGGTCATCGTTATCCTATTGGTGTAAACTTTCATCTCTGTATCGACAAAGACCTTGAACGCCGTGATTTTACAATCAACGCTATGGCGTACTCCGACGAGGAGGGGATAATAGACCTTAACGGCGGCATGGATGACAT
The DNA here is from genome assembly GCA_904501985.1 of uncultured Clostridia bacterium. GTDB lineage: Bacteria > Bacillota > Clostridia > Oscillospirales > CAG-272 > Flemingiibacterium. The sequence continues at coordinate 10,610 of CAJGCT010000030.1, read as the reverse complement.
CAAGGCGCGTCTTATTCGCTGTGTTGGCGACCCGAAATTTCGTTTTGACGAGGATGCACTGCGCATACTCCGTGCGCTGAGATTTTCCTCTGTGCTTGACTTTGATATCGAAAAAAGCACAGCGGACGCCGCCATAGAAATGCGCGAGTTTGTAGCCTGCCTTTCGGCGGAGCGAATCACCGCAGAGCTGTCAAAGCTTCTCATGGGAAAGAGAGCACCGGATATAATCACCGGTTTCGCACCGATTTTTGCGGAGCTTTTTCCGGTACTCGGAGAGGACGACATACTTTTTGCCGGAGAATACATGAAGCGGCTTGAGGGAGCATCCCTGCCCCTTATGTATGCCGCGCTTATTTCCGATGTCAGCCGCGAACGGCTCAAATCGGCATTTTTCCATCTGCGGCTTGATAATAAGACAAGGCAGCATATCGAAAACATCATTCTTCATCTGCGCACCGAAATAAGCGGCAGAGCCGATCTTAAGCGTCTTATCCGCGATGTTGGCGCGGAGTGTGCTAAGGATATCGTAAAGCTGGGGACAGCAAGATTTGAGTATGCCCCCTCACTTTTAGGTGAGCTTTCGGAAGTGATAGAAAGCGGCGAATGCTGTTCGCGCTCAGATCTTATGATTGGGGGAGATCGGCTTCTTTCGCTTGGGGCTGAGCCGAAGTCTATCGGCAATGTGCTTGACCGCCTTCTTGACGGGGTCATCAGCGGAAACCTAAAAAATGACCGCGGCACACTTGAGCGTGCCGCGCTTGAAATGATAAATCGAAAGGAAACCACATAACATTATGAAAGAAGTGCTTCTTTGTAAATACGGCGAGCTTATTCTTAAGGGTGCAAACCGCTCGTACTTTGAAAATCTGCTCATTAAGGAGCTTCGCACAAGGGTTAAGCGTGCAGGCGACTTTGACGTGACTTATGCCCAGAGCACCATATATATTGAGCCGAAAAATGAAGACTGCGACCTGGAGCTTGCACTTGAATACGCCAAAAAGGTATTCGGAATCGTATCAATCGACCGCGCTGTAGTGGTAGAAAAGGATATTGATGCCATAAAAGCGGCGGCAAAGGAATATCTGCCTCAGTTTCTTGTTGGCGCGCGCACATTTAAGGCGGATGCCAGACGAAGCGACAAGAGCTTCCCTTTAAAGTCCCCTGAGCTTATGCGTGAGGTGGGCGGAGCTGTACTTGAAGCCTGCCCAAGGCTCAAAGTTGACGTAAACAATCCCGAAGTCACCGTAAGAGTTGAAATCCGCGAGCGCGGAGCGTATATTCATGCAGGCGGCATCAAGGGAGCCGGCGGTATGCCCCTTGGATCAAGCGGCAAGGGTCTTCTTCTGCTTTCAGGCGGTATTGACAGTCCTGTTGCCGGCTACATGATAGCAAAACGCGGTGTAACGCTTGAAGCTCTTCACTTTGAGAGCTTCCCATACACGTCGGAACGCGCCAAAGAGAAGGTAATGGAGCTTGCGCGGCTTCTCTGCGAGTACACGACGCACATAAAGCTTCACGTTATATCTCTTACCCATATTCAGGAGGAGCTTCGCCGCGCCTGCGACGAAGATTACTTCACCCTGCTTCTCCGCCGCTACATGATGACACTTGCCGAGCGTGTTGCGCGCCGCAACCACTGCCACGCGTTAATTACAGGCGAAAGTCTTGCACAGGTGGCAAGTCAGACCATGAAAGCCATTGAAGCGACGGACAATGCGGTAAACATGCCTGTATACCGCCCCTGCATCGGTCTTGACAAGGAGGAGATCGTTTCCATTGCCAGAAAGATCGGCACTTTTGAGACATCCATTCTTCCTTATGAGGACTGCTGCACTGTATTCACCCCCCGTCATCCCAAGACCCGTCCCGAGCTTGAAAATGTGCTTGCCGAGGAGGCAAAGCTTGATTTCGCGGCTCTTTGCGACGAGGCTTACGATACGCTGAACACTTACAATATTCGGATTGAGGACTAACGGCAAGGATACGGTCGCTGTTCTTGAGCACATCGCTCTGCGATGTGCATAAAAAGCTCCGCAAAGAACTTTATACAGGGGACTTAACACACCGCTAAGGTCACGCGTGTGCAGAAACATTTGGGCGCACTACTCGCGCCGCCTGCATGGGTCCTCACCATTCCGGCGGCTTGGGTGGTGGTAATTGTTTGTGTTGTCGGGCGCGACCGCTTTGCGGCGCGCGGCGGCATCTCGTAGGGGCAGGCGTCCTCGACTGTCCGTTTCGTAGCCCGCACCGTTTCATTGACCAGCATAGGCAATTTTTTAATATTTTTTAATAATTTCAATAAAATTTGCGAAATTCCCCTTGACATATGCTTGATTTTTGTATAAAATATAAGTATGTGTGATTATTGTATTTATACTGCCCTATTTGTGTCTTGTGATGGAGGCGCGAATTGGGTGTCTTGATAATTGCATTTACAAAAAAACTTAAATATTCAGAACTTTTAGAAAATAAGGAGGTGTTCTGTAATTGACTGACATCATAATCAAAGTTATAATCGTTATAATCACCGCTTTGGTGTGCTTGCCGTTTGGCGTATTCCTCGGAATTATGTACCGAAAAAAGGTTGGCGAAGCCGAGATCGGTTCTGCGGAGGAGCAGGCACGCAAGATCATTGAAGACGGTGAGCGTACAGCTGAAAGCAAGAAGAAGGAAGCTCTCATTGAAGCAAAAGAGGAGATCCTTCGTCAGAGAAACGATGCCGAGCGCGAGATCAAGGAGCGCCGTTCAGAGCTTTCAAAGCTTGAACAGCGTGTTTCAAAGAAAGAGGAACAGATCGACCGCAAGCTTGAAACTTTAGAGAGCAAAGAAGAAACACTTAACAAGAAGCTTAAGGAATGCGACGACACAAGAGCCGAGATCGAGGAGCTTAAATCGAAAGAGATCGAAACTCTTGAAAAGGTTGCCGGACTTACCGCCGAGGAGGCTAAAGCGCAGATCGTATCTCGCATTGACGACGAGGTTAAGCACGAAACCGCGCAGAAGCTCATCGAATATGAACAGCAGTTCAAGGAAGAAGCAGACGCCAAGGCAAAGAATATTCTCTCCCTTGCCATTCAGCGTTGTGCTTCCGAAACAGTTACCGAAGCAACCGTTTCCGTTGTGGCTCTGCCCAACGATGAAATGAAGGGACGCATAATCGGTCGCGAGGGACGCAATATCCACGCTATCGAAGCAATGACAGGCGTTGATCTCATAATCGACGACACTCCCGAAGCTATCACCCTTTCAAGCTTTGATCCGGTACGCCGCGAGGTTGCAAGAATCGCGCTTGAAAAGCTTATTGCTGACGGACGCATCCATCCCGCGCGTATTGAAGAAATGGTTGAAAAGGCAAGACGCGATGTGGATGCGATGATCAAGCAGGCAGGCGAGCGCGCCACCTACGACACAGGCATTCACGGTCTCAGCCTTGACCTTGTAAAGCTTCTCGGAAGACTTCGCTTCCGTACCAGCTACGGTCAGAATGTACTCGACCACTCAATTGAGGTTGCACTTCTCTCCGGCATGATTGCCGACGAGCTTGGCGTTGACAGCACCCTTGCAAAGCGTGCAGGTCTTCTCCACGATATCGGTAAGGCGCTCACTCAGGAGATCGAAGGCTCCCATGTACAGCTTGGTGTTGACATCTGTAAGAAATTCAAAGAAAACAAAGAAGTTCTCCACGCTATCGAAGCACATCACAACGACGTTGAGCCGCAGACCATCACCGCGATCATCGTTCAGGCAGCGGACGCCATTTCCGCGGCACGCCCCGGTGCAAGACGTGAGGATCTTGAAAACTACATCAAACGCCTTCAGAAGCTTGAAGAGATCACATACAGCTTCCCCGGCGTGGACAAGTCGTTTGCTATTCAGGCAGGCCGCGAGATAAGAATCGCAGTCAAGCCGGAGGAGGTCAACGACGAGCAAATGGTGGTAATTGCGCGTGAGATCGTTCAGAAGATCGAAGCTGAGCTTCAGTATCCGGGACAGATCAAGGTTCACATGATCCGCGAATCCCGCGCCATCGACTATGCAAAATAAATCACAAGCATGACAAAGCATCGATTCATTTTAAGAGATATATTCTATTCTTGCCCCAAAGCAGGCAGTTTACATATATGTTTTTAAAATTGAAAACACAGCTTACGGCTTTGATATATAATGCGCACGCCGCACCGCAAGGTGCGGCGTTTTGTATGGGGGAGAAAGCGGTAGGTGCAGGTGTATGGGGCATTACGGTCGCTTTTTTGAAAAAAAGCTCCGCAAAAAACTTTATACAGGGAAATTGCCACCGCTAAGGCGATGCGATTGCAAAACCGTTCGACCGCACTACTCGCGCCGCCTGCATGGGTCCTCACCATTCCGGCGGCTTGGGTTAGCGGTAATCGTTTGTGTGGTAAAGGATGATTGCGACGCATCCGTAGGGGCGATTCACGAATCGCCCGCCTCCCATTATCGTGCTCTCGCCGAAAAAATCCCGAAAAACCACGCTAAAGTCGCGTATATAAAAAAATATATGAGGAAATTTCGAGAAAACTATTGCAAAATTCGACAGGATAGTGTATAATATGCATTGTCGGATGATGTATTCGGGAAAAAGCGGCATTTTTGTCGGCTTACCGAAGGAGTAACGCTCTCAGGTACAAAGAACCGTTTACGGACGACGCTCTGGAGAAGCTCACTTGTTGAGTGCCGAAGGTGTTAATGCTCTCAGGCAAAAGGACAGAGATTATAGGGGTAAGTGCCCCTGTTTTCTGAATGTGTGCTCTCTTGGGTTGAACCTCGGTTTAACCCTTTTTGTTTTCCCTAAATTTTTATATCTCAAAGAGAGGACGGTTTTTTATCATGGAATGGCTTAAGAATTTTAATGATGCCATCAACAGCTTCGTTTGGGGTAACGGCGTATACCTGCTTTTGTTTGTAGGTCTCGTTATGACTGTTATCACAGGCGTATTTCAGATTACCCATATCGGTCACTGGTTCAGCCAGACCCTTGGAAAGATCTTCAAAAAGGATGTTTCCGGACACGTTAAGGGTAAATCCATTTCTCAGTTCCAGGCACTTTGTACCGCTCTTGCGGCGACAATCGGTGTCGGAAATATTGCCGGTGTTGCAACCGCTATCGTAACGGGTGGTCCCGGTGCAGTATTCTGGATGTGGATTGCCGCATTCCTCGGAATGATGACCAACTACTCGGAAAACGTACTCGGTATCTTCTACCGCCGCAAGAATGCTGACGGTGAATGGTCCGGCGGTGCTATGTACTATCTTGAAGACGGACTTGGCAAGATGAAGTACGGTAAGGTCTTCGGAAAGCCCCTTGCAATTCTTTTCTCCATCTTCGCTATCCTTGCATCCTTCGGTATCGGTGCAATGGGTCAGATCAACAAGATCGTTGTAAACATAGTTTCTGCATTCGAGATCAAGTCCCTTACCGCGGTTGAGCTTTACGAGGGCGTTTCCCTTTACCACCTCATTATCGGTGCTGTACTCACTCTCGTTGCCGCTCTTATTCTTCTTGGCGGTCTTAAGAGAATCGCTAACTTCGCAGAAAAGATCGTACCCTTTATGGTAGTTCTCTTCGTTGCAGGCTCTCTTATCATTATTGTTAAGAACTACGCTCAGATCGGTGCGGCATTCTCCGCTATCTTCAACTATGCATTCACTGTTCCCGCAGCTCTCGGCGGCGTGGCAGGTTCTCTTGTTAAGACTGTTATCACCACCGGTTGCAAGCGCGGCGTGTTCTCCAATGAAGCAGGTCTCGGTTCTTCCGTTATGGTTCACAGTAACTCCAACGTTATCGAGCCTGTTCGTCAGGGTCTCTGGGGCATCTTCGAGGTGTTCGCTGACACTATGATCGTGTGCACCATGACAGCTCTCGTTGTACTTACCTCCATCGACCTTAACGCATTCTCCGTTGAGGGTGGCATGGCAGGCGTAAACGACGCAACCCTCGTTGCTTCTGCGTTCGGTGAGCACTTCGGCGCAATCGGTCAGGGCTTTGTAGCTATCGCTATTCTGCTCTTTGCGTTCACCACCGCTCTCGGTTGGGATCACTACGGCTCAAAGGCGTGGGAATACCTCTTCGGCGTTAAGACCATCACCGCATACCGCATTGTTCACCTGGTGATGATCTTCCTCGGTGCAATGCTTACTTCTTCCATCGCATGGGACATCTCCGACACCTTCAACGGTCTCATGATGCTTCCTAACCTTATCGGTGTTATAGCTTGCTCCGGCATTGTTATAAAGATCACCAAAAACTATAAGGATCGCAGATTCAAGAAGAAAGATATCGAACCTATGCTTTCCGCTTTCCCTGAAATTCAGGCAGAACAGGCAGCGGCTCTTAAAGCAAATCCCGATCAGCAGTAATTCGCAATAAAGTATCCGCAGTATGGGTTTCCATACTGCGGAATTTTTTATTTACATCTGAAGCGCCGCCTGTGCCGCATCAAATACGCACATCACCTTTTTAACCGCAGATTCAAACTGCTCCGGAGTTAAGGACTGCGGACCGTCGCAAAGAGCGTTTGCAGGGTCGTTGTGCACCTCTATCATTACGCCCTCAGCACCGCAGGCTGCCGCCGCCATTGCCATGGGAAGCACAAGTCCGGATTTTCCGCAGGCGTGGCTGGGGTCGATGATAACAGGCAGGTGGGAAAGCTCGTGAAGCACGGGCACTGCGGAAATATCAAGAGTGTTGCGTGTTTTGGTTTCAAAGGTGCGGATTCCGCGCTCGCAGAGAATAATATTCTCATTGCCGCCTGCCATAATGTATTCCGCGCTCATAAGAAGCTCCTCTATGGTGTTGGCAAGTCCGCGCTTAAGAAGTATTGGCTTTCTCGTGTGACCAAGCTCTTTTAAAAGCTCAAAATTCTGCATATTTCTTGCGCCTACCTGTATAACGTCAACATCCGCAAACAAATCAAGGTGGGACGCGTCCATAATCTCGGTTACAATAGGCATTCCCGTTGCCTTTTTGGCTTCAAGAAGCAGCTTTATACCGTCACTGCGGAGTCCCTGGAACGCGTATGGAGAAGTACGCGGCTTGAACGCACCACCGCGAAGAAGCTGTGCACCTGCTTTTTTGACAGACTGCGCCACGGATATTATCTGCTCCTCGCTCTCGATTGAGCACGGACCTGCTATAAACGCAAATCCCTCTCCGATTTTTACGTCTCCGTTTGCTGACGGAACGGTTACAACCGTATCGTCGGGATGAAATTTGCGGTTAGCACTCTTGTACGGCTCACTGATACGTTTTACGGTTTCAACGATATCAAGTCCGGCTATGGTGTCGATGTCGATTCGGCTGGTATCACCGACAAGTCCAAGCACCGTCTGAAAATGTCCGAGGCTCTCGTGAACGCTGACGCCCTGTGTCTTCAAAAAGTCGATAAGCTTTACAAGTCTTTCTTCGTTTGCCTGATTTTTGATTACTACTACCATTGTTCTGTTCTCCTTTTTATGTTTTGAATGATTTTTTGATGTGTTAGAAAAAACAAAAGCTCCGCAGTGATTTTTCACTACGGAGCGAAGCTTATACTTCCAATTTACCGAGAAGATTATACCTCGGTGACGCTCGTTTTTTCGCAGCAAAAACCACTATTACTTTTTTTCATAAAATAAAAGTAATAGTAATAATATGCAGCTGTAAAATTACGAGTCATCATTTTAGTATTCTTCCTTTTTTACGGCTTACAAAACTTTACTTAATTATATCACTGAAGAATCCGCTTGTCAAGTTATATTTTATGACAAATCAAGCAAAAATATCAAGCGTTATTATGGGTAATTGACCAATTATTCAACTTTCATTGCCGCAACGGTGGAAACCGCGCGGTGAAGCTCATCTATATATATACGGTCAAGCTCGGTAAGCCTGTAGGAGCGCTGATGTACCAAAAGGTCCTTATAGCTGTAGTCCGCATCGGACACGCTTCTCTGCACAAGACCGTATCGGTCAAGCATTCTCTGGGGTATGGGTGAAACCCACATAAATGTGTCCGGAATGGTTGAAAGCAGCTCAAATTGGCTTCCGCGCTCAACAACATATATGCGCTTATTGGAATTTTCGATATTTTCCATACGCTTTGCCTCAAGAGTATGGAGCGACGGCACAGACGTGTCGCCGTGGAGTATCTCCACAGAGTCGGCGAAGTCGGATATAGTCAAAACAGGCTTCCTTGCAAGAGGACTGTCCTTTGACATGACCGCTATGTACTTAAATTCCCACACAAGCTCACTTTTCAGCTCTTTTTCTCTGAGCAAGCTGACGAAATAGGGTTCAAAAACATCCCTGAAGCGGATTATTGCAAGATTGTAATTGGATTGGGTGATATTAGCTATAGCCTCAACGGAATTTGTCTCGTTATAGCGTATTTCTATCTCCTTTTCCATATCAAGCCGCTTTACGAAATTGGTAAAGCCGTATGCCATATAACTGCCGCGTGGGATGGAGATGCTGAACGACTGCTTCCTGTCAGGGGTGTTTTTATATATAGTCTCAAGCTCGTCTATCTGCGAAAGAATACGCTTGGCATAAACGAGAAATTCCTCTCCCTTTTGGGTGGGAATTATTCCCTTTGAGGTACGCTTAAAAAGAGTAACTCCAAGGTTATCCTCAAGCTCGCGTATAGCTTTGCTTAAATTTGGCTGACCCATAAACAAATTTTCAGCGGCTTTTGTAACAGAGCCGGTCTTTGCCACCTCAACGGCGTATTTAAGATGCATAATGTTCATAGTCTCACCTATAACTGCCCTTTATTTTTCTTTGCCGAAATATCCGGCGATTGCATCTATTATATAAAGTGATGCCTTGCCGTCGCCGTAGGGATTCTTTGCGGATGCCATGCGGTCATATTCCGCCTTATCACATATGAGTTTGCGTGCTTCCTCAACAATGCGTGCAGTGTCGGTTCCGATAACCTTTACGGTTCCTGCCTCTACAGCCTCGGGACGCTCGGTTTCGGTACGCAGTACCAGCACCGGCTTGTGGAATGAGGGAGCTTCCTCCTGTATTCCGCCGGAATCGGACATGATAAAGAAGGATTTCGACAGCATATTATGCATATCGGCAACGTCCACCGGCTCGGTAAGCGTGATTCGCGGATGATTTTCAAGAAGTGGGAATACCACGTTTCTCACCGCAGGACTAAGGTGCACCGGATAAACAAATCTGAAATCGGGATACATCTCCGAAAGCTCCAGAATCGCCTTGCAGATGTTCTCAATACCGCCGTTCTGATTCTCGCGGCGATGGGCGGTAACGGTAATTACTCGTTCATTTTCAAAATCCACCGCTTTCAGCTTCTCGCCGGCGAACACATATCCGGGCTTTACCGTATACTTAAAAGCGTCAAGTGCCGTGTTTCCCGTAACAAAAACATTCTCACGCACGGCTTCTTTTGCAAGCTGTTCGCGGTTAAGCTCAGTTGGCGCAAAATGCAGAGTTGCAAGCTTTGTTGTAAGATTGCGGTTTATCTCCTCAGGATATGGCGAATAACGGTCGTAGGTACGAAGACCTGCTTCCACGTGACCTACGGGAATTTGTGCGTAAAACGCCGCCAGCGCCGCCGCAAAGCTTGTGGTGGTATCTCCGTGTACAAGCACGATGTCGGGTTTAGCCTCGGCAAGCACAGATTCAAGACCCACAATAACATCCGCGGTAATGCCCGTAAGAGTTTGTCCGCGCTTCATGATATTGAGGTCGTAGTCCGGCGTCACGTCGAAATACTCAAGAGCACTGTCCAGCATTTCACGGTGCTGTGCGGTAACACACACTATGCTCTCACATCTCGGATCAGCTTCGATAGCCTTGACAAGGGGACACATTTTTATAGCTTCGGGACGTGTGCCGAAGACCGACATAACTCGTATCATCTTTTTTCTCCTTGATTTTGTGTTTTATCTTCTTCGAGCCGCTTCATAACATCGGCATAGGCAATGTAAAACAGTTCTTCTGCACGCTCATGCTTCCCCGTAAGGTCAAGGTAGGCAAAAAGTGCCTCCATACCTGTGGCACGGCGGTATTCAGCCGCCGAAGCACTTTTGGGAATGGCAATACCGTGAGCGTTTCTGCCGCGCTTATATATATATTCTTCCTCCTCGGTAAGATGAGGCATCAGTATATCCATTGCCGCACTCTGAGCCGTGGCACGCACAAAATTCAGTGCCATACGGCTGAGCGTTCCGCCGTCGGCAATGCCCAGCGAAACCAGATATCGGCGCACCAGCACCTCAAGCACCGCATCGCCGAGATACGCCAGCGTGCCTCCGCTAAGGGAATTTATAAATCTTTCGTCCATTGTACGTTCTCTTTCGGTTTATATTTTCGCATACAACAATATTATACCATGAAGCCGTCAATTGCGCAGTCGCGCCACGGCGCGGAGCGGCGAAGCCGCGAAAGCCTGTGAAACAGGATTTCCTGCGTATATTATACCATGAAGCAAAAATGCTTGCTTGCAAGGGCATTTTTGCGAAGCCGTCAATTGCGCAGTCGCGCCACGGCGCGGAGCGGCGAAGCCGCAAAAGCCTGTGAAACAGGATTTCCTGCGTATATTATACCATGAAGCAAAAATGCTTGCTTGCAAGGGCATTTT
>CAJGCT010000029.1 GCA_904501985.1 uncultured Clostridia bacterium | reverse complement strand
TTATTTGCATGGATTTTGCCATGCCGCAAATATCATACACCATAGTATAACATACTTTCTCACAAATTGCAATAGTTTTTTGAAAATTTATGAGATTTTTTTAAAATATATCAAAGACACGGTTAATCCGAGTTGATATCGTCGTAAGCGTTGGTATAAATTCGGGGAATCCGGGGCGAAATGCCGCAGATTAGCTCGTAGGGAATAGTGCCCATCATAGATGCCAACCGGTCGGCGCGTATACGTTCATCCGCACCTATAAGCGTGGCTATGGAATCCACCTTTGCTGATGGGATATCGGTTACATCCACCATAAGCTGATCCATGCATACCCTGCCGAGTATTGGGGCGTGGCAGTCGTCGATTATCACGCTTGCTTTGTTTGAAAGAAGCCTCGGATAACCGTCGGCATATCCTACGGATATGGTAGCAACGCGCGTTTCACGGTCTGTTACGAATGTGTGACCGTAGCTTATGCCAACACCGGCATCAAGCGTTTTCACATCAGTGATCCGCGCGCGAAGAGCCATTGCCGGCTTCAGGTTAAGAACTCTGGCGGTATCATCCGACGGATTCAGCCCGTAAAGGGAAATGCCCTGACGGACGAGATCGTATTTTTCGGCGAATGCGGCTTCGGTCAGCGCGGCGCTGTTGCACATACTTTTAAAGGTCGGCTCAATACCGCGTTCCGACAGCCTTGCCACAAATTCATTGAAACGCTCGGTCTGTACCACGGCAGAGGTCTTGTCGGCTTCGTCGGCACAGGCGTAGTGGCTGAAGATTCCCATAATTTCAATGTTGTCAAAGGATGCTATTTCCTCGGCAATTTCAACGCCGCGGAGCATCTTCTTGGGAGTAGTGCATTCAATACCGATTCTGGACATTCCCGTATCCGCAACAAGGAAGCAGGGAGCTGCAGTGCCGCGCTTCTTTGCGGCATCGGAAAGCTTCTTTGCAGAATCGGGTGTGAAAATGCTGGGAATAATATTATCGTACTTTATAAGTTCATCGTACAGGGACGGATGCACTTCGCTTAAAATAATTATATGAGATTTAATGCCTGACTCTATAAGCTCAAGTGCCTCAAAAAGTGTGGCAACGGCAAAATACTGTGCGCCGCATCTTTTCTCAAGCTCAGCGGCAACACGCTTTGCACCGTGACCGTAGGCATCCGCCTTTACAACGGCAATTATATTTGCACCGTACATTGCGGCGTGAGACTTTGCGGCATTGAAATTCTGACGTATCGCGGCAAGGTCTATTTCTGCCCATGCGCGGGTCATGTTTGTATTTGTTCCCATAGCGTCTGACCTTACAGGCCAAGACCCCCTTTATGTGTTTTATGAAAATTTATAAATCCATTATCGACAGGGTGTTTCGATATTATTCTTTGTCACCGAAAAGATCAGCCCACTGACGCTCTGCAAAATAGCGGTGTGCCTCTGGAGAGTAATGTATGCCGTCAGGCAGGAAAATGCCGTGCAGCTTCTCCTCATCGGTGTACAGTTCTGTTTCTTTAAGGTCTATTATGCGACAGTTGGCAAGATTTTTTGCAAAATCATCAAACACTCCGTTTATGCGCTCCAGCCTGCCGGCATCAAAGTTTTCCGAAAGTGCGCGGTAAAGGTAGAACGGAATGTTTTTGCCTGTTTTATCACTGCCAAGGGCGGTGAAAAGTCCCCAGAAGAGATTTTCGTAGTTTGCCTTTGCATCATTCAGTGCCTTTGAGCCTGTATAACATTCTGTTTCCCACTGATTCCAATGGAGTCCTATGACCTGCGGCTTTTTGCCGGATGTCATAAGATTCATATATGCAAGGGACAAAATTTCCACAGTGAGCGGATACAGCGAAATATCGCATTCGCCAAGTACGCCCGGCTTTAGTTTTGGCTCGCGGAAGGGACACCACATATTTGCATTGTGAGATTCAAACTGTGCCACTCCCTGCGCGCCTATGGATATTTGTATTACATAGAGGTCCGGAAGCCCCGCACCGCCGTCAATGGCATCCTGCCATTTTTTTGCGAATATGTTTGCAAGAGCGCAGGTGTCATCCTGCGTTTCGCCAAGATTCATACCGCCTGTTGTAAAGCCTGACCATGTTACATCATCAAGTCCGTATGCCTGATTATACTCACGTGAGAGTCCGTGAACATTTTTTAGCGGTGTGTGGATGATTTCATCATCGGGAAGGCGTGTGCCATGGGCGTGCGCGTTTGACTGACCGAGAACAATAAGTATAGGAGCGGAATTTTTTTCGAATTTCATGGTTTGGCTCTCCGATTATTTCTTTTCGGAATCGTTCTGTCTTATTTCAACTCTGCGAATTTTACCGCTTGTGGTCTTGGGAAGCTCGTCAACAAATTCCACAACGCGCGGATACTTGTAGGGAGCGGTAGTCACCTTAACGTGAGTTTGCAGCTCCTTTTTGAGCTCGTCACCTGCTTTGTCCTTCCAATCCTTAGAGAGAACGATAGTCGCTTTAACCACCTGGCCGCGTACCGGGTCGGGAACAGCCGTTACCGCACATTCAAGCACGGACGGATGTGTCATAAGTGCACTTTCAACCTCAAACGGACCGATTCTGTAGCCGGAGCATTTGATAACGTCGTCGTTTCTGCCCTCGAACCAGAAATATCCGTCGGAATCGCGCCATGCCATGTCACCGGTATTATAAACGCCGTCTTTCCAGGAGCGTGCCATAGCATCGGGAGCGTTGTGATATTCCATGAAGAGTCCAACAGGATGCTCCCCTGCATTTTTTATAACGATGGAGCCAACAATACCGTCCTCGCAGGAATTGCCGTTCTCGTCCACGATGTCAATGTCATATATCGGAGCAGGCTTGCCGGTTGAGCCTACTTTTATCTCATCCCAACCGTAATTTGCAAGAATAACGGTGGTTTCGGACTGACCGAAGCCCTCGTAGATGGTATGTCCCGTAGCTTCCTTGAAACGCTTCACGACCTCAGGGTTGAGCGGCTCACCTGCTGTGCCGCAGTGATGGAGAGTGGACCAATCGCAACCGGACAGGTCCTCTTTTATAAGGAAACGGTAGATGGTGGGCGGCGCACAGAATGTGGTAAGCTTTAGATGGTCGATTGCCGCCAGCAGCTTTGCCGGAACGAATTTGTCCGTGTCATAAGCTATGTTTACAGCACCGCATATCCACTGACCGAATATTTTGCCCCATGCAAATTTTGCCCATCCGGAATCGGAAACGGTAAGATGTCTGCCCTCGTCCTCAACCTTCTGCCAATAGTGAGCTGTGGTGATATGGCCGAGAGGGTAGAGGAAATTATGTATAAGCATCTTGGGCATACCCGATGTGCCTGATGTGAAATACATCAGCATCGGGTCCATATTCTTCGGCGCGTTATCGCCCGTAGGACGAATCCACTCTGCCGAAGATTCCGATGTGAGCTTTCTCATATCAAGAAATTCATCGCCGTAACGCTCTGAGATGCCGTCGCCGACGATACCCACATTTCTGAGAGTGGTGCACTTGTCACGGCAGCTTCTTATGTGACCGATGATGACATCATCCTCAGCGGCGATTATCATGCGCACCTCTGCGGCTTCACAGCGGTAGACAATATCTTTTTCTGTAAGCTGGAAGGATGCAGGGATAGATACAGCACCAATCTTGCACAGTGCCACAAGCGTAAACCACACCTCCGGGCGCTGCTTCAGGATAAGCATAACACGCTCGCCCTTCTTTATTCCGAGGGAGGTGAGGAGATTTGCAATGCGGTCGGACTGTTCCTTTACGTCACCGAAGGAAAAATGCTTTTCCTCTCCGTCGTCATTGAGCCAAATAAGTGCCGGTTTTGACGGCTCAAGACGCGCGTATTCATCAACGATATCATAACCGAAGTTGAAATTCTCGGGAACATTTAATTTATAGTTTTTCTTAAAGTCCTCATATGACTCAAAGTCGATACGGGGCAGATATTTTGATAAAAGATTCATTTTGACTGTTCCTTTATTTTAGCGTTTCATATTTTCGTTTATTACGGTGAGGAATTTTGATACCGTGCCGATAGCGCGCTGACTGTGCGGGATTGAGGGGTTAAAGTAGATGGAATCCCCTGCGCGGAGAATGTATTCGTGGTCTCCGAGGCATACAGCGACCGTACCCTCAAGCACCATGTTGAACTCCTGCCCGGTATGGGTCACAGGCTCGTGATGTTCATCGGTGGGGTCAAGCGTAACTATCATAGGCTCCATTTCGCGGTCAATGTAATTATATGCAAGAGAGGTGAATTTGTAGCCTGCATAACGTTCTACTTCAAGACCGTTGCCCTGACGCACAAGGGTATAGTCCACCATTCGCGGTTCATCACCGAGAAGGAGCACAGTTGGGTCAACTCCCATTTCGGTTGCAATAAGATAAAGCTTTCCTACCGGAATATCGGTTTTTGCATTTTCATATTCATCATAAGTTTCGCGTGTCACGCCTATCTTTTCGGCGAGCATATCCGCGTCAATGTCAAGGATATCTCGAAGCTCGCGCACTCTTGCGGCGATCTGTTCAACCTGCGGGATCATAGTCAAAGTTCCTTTCAAAAAATAATTATTCATTATATTATATCATATATTTTGGGCTAATGCAAGTGTTATTTTGAATAAATGCGGATGCCTTTAAAAGATTTTTGTTTTTTACTTGATTTAATGCATAGTTTATTTAAAATAATAAAATTAAGATATCCTCGGCGGTTTCTGCACTGCCGAGGATATTTTGACTATGTTATTGAGTTTACAGCAGACAGTAAAAATGCCGCCGTATAACGGCGACATTTTTTATGTTCTGTAATCTTATTCAGCCTTAGGAGCATCAACGGGGCAAGCACCTGCGCAAGCGCCGCACTCAATGCACTCATCAGCGTTGATCACATATTTGCCGTCTGCTTCTGCAATGCAGCTTACAGGGCACTCATCAGCGCAAGCGCCGCAAGCGATGCAATCATCGGAAATCTTGTATGCCATTTAAAATACACCTCCGTGTCAAAAAAATTTGATTACACATATATTGTATCATAAAAATTCGAAATTTCAAGGGGTAAAAACGTAAATTCACAGTCTATTCATAAAAAGTATCTGCTAACCGTGCATAAAATGTGTATTTACTGGGCAGTAGGCTCCTGTGGCCTTACACCTTTTCCGCCTATAACCGTCACCTCATCGCGGTAGTACACCTTTGGCGGGATCATATCTGCCTTTGAACCGAATCTCACGCGCACAAGTCCTGCAAGAGGCTGTACCTCTATTACAGTTCCGTCGCCGTCAGGAGTGGAAACGATCTGATCTGTCTTGGGAGTTTTCTTCAGCTCCTCCTGATAAGTATCATATTCGTAACGCAGACAGCACATGAGTCTTCCGCAGGCACCGGAGATTTTTGCTGAGTTAAGGGACAGATTCTGCTCCTTTGCCATCTTTATGGAAACCTGCACGAAGTCGGAAAGGAACGTCTTACAGCAGAAGGGCCTGCCGCAGATACCGATTCCTCCAAGGAGCTTTGTCTCGTCTCGGATACCTATCTGGCGAAGCTCAATTCGGGTACGGAAAACGGATGCAAGGTCCTTTACAAGCTCGCGGAAGTCTACGCGTCCCTCGGCGGTGAAGTAAAACAGCAGTTTTGTGCCGTCAAAGGCATATTCCACGTCGATAAGCTTCATACCCAGCTTGTGGTCGAGGATTTTCTGCGAGCAAATCGCAAACGCCTCTTTTTCCTTGACTACATTAGCCTCGTGGCGCGCCTCATCTTCCTTTGATGCAAGACGGGTAACAGGACGAAGGGGAAGAACAAGCTCTTTTTCCGAAACGATCTTATTTGTGATATCGCAGACACCGAATTCCGCGCCGCGCGAGGTTTCTACAATTACAGGCGTGCCTTTGGGGATTTTTAAGCCGCAGGGATCAAAATAGTATATCTTTCCGCCGGACTTAAAGCGTATTCCAACGATCTCATGCTTGGCAAGCTCGGTTTCCTGCTCTGCTACCGTTTCTTCACTTGATTCAAGCATTTCAACATCTGCCGGAGATACTGAATTAAGCTCCTCTATGATTTCCGCATCAAGAGAGCCGGCTGTTGTGATATATTCGCTGTATGCGGTATCTTCCTGCATCGATGCCGCATTATCCGCGCTGTAATCGGTAGTTTCCGGAGCCATGGTCTCGCCATGTGTGTCATTTCTGCCTGAGTCATGGTTAGGACCGTTTTTCAGGCGGCGGTCGCTTCTTCTGTGGTGGGGACGTCTTGAATGCCCGTGAAATTCAGAGCTTCGTGCATCCTTGTGTTCGGACTTTTGGGGAGCACTTGATATTTCATTATGTGTCTCTGATGGGGGAAGGTCATACCGTCCCGGACGTACACTTATATTTCCGCCGTTCTCCGTGTTTTGTACTGTACGCTCTCCCTGAGTCCCCGGCTTTCTTTGGTGTCTGTGGCGGTGATGCTTATGATACGGCTTTCTCTCGCCGTTATTTCCGCCCTCACGTGGGGTGTTTTGGCTATTTTCCATGATTTATCCCGGTACACCGCCGCCTGGAATTTGGCGGTGCTTCCTTTCTGTAGTTTGTATCTGTTTATTTGGTTTTTCCTGCTCCTGCGGCAGCAGAAGCTGTGTGTATCATTGAAAGAGAAACATTCACGTTGCGATCAATGGAGTTTGCGGCTTCGGTGAATATTTCCGTCAGACGGATGAGAACGCCGAGGGCGAATTTGTCCGCCGCGCTGCGTGCTTTTTCCGGAGTTGCATAGAAAATCGGTGCAGGCTCTCGTGTGAGCTTAACATTTATAAGATCGCGTGCCGCATCGGCAAGAAGCAAGTATATTTTTGAAAGCTCGTCGCGCTGTTTGCCGCTTGTCAGCTTTGATGCATATTCGTAGAAAGCAAGCTCATTTGCCGCGTTGCGTCTGTCTGCAAGCAGTTCCATATATTTTTCGGCTTTCCTGTAGTATTCAAGACATTCCTCTGCCTTTTTTTCATCCGTAAGGCTCATTGCCATACCCAGACTGCCGCGTGCTAACTTTACTGCGGCAAGGAAAGCATCAGGCGATTTTTCGGCAAGTGCTTTTGCATCGGCACTGTTTTCGCGAAGGTAATTGCATATAGTATCATCGGGCAACCCCTCAATGCGGAGCACGGGAGCGCGGCTTCGAATGGTCGCCAGCAGGTCATCCGCATTCTCGCATAAAAGAAGAAACATAACATGATCCGGCGGCTCTTCAAGAATCTTAAGAAGTGCATTTTGTGCCTGAGGATTCATGGTGTCGGCTTTTTTTATGATATAGAATTTTCTTGGAAGATCGTTTGGCGCATACACCGCATCCTCGCGAAGCCTGCGGATAACATCTACACCGATCTGTACTCTGTCTTTATCGGCTTCGATCTCAATGACGTCAGGCGACTGTCCGCGTGCGATTTTGTCGCATCTTATGCATTTCATGCAGGGGATATCGTCTCCTGTACACGAAATTGCAGAACAGATAAGCTTTGCAAGGGTACGCTTGCCGCATCCCTCTTTGCCCTCAATAATGTAGGCGTGGGCAAACCTGCCGGAGGCGATGTCACGTGCAAGCCGGGCTGTAAGAACTTTATTTCCGAGAAAATCCGTAAGACCGGACATTACAGCACCTCCACAGTATAATTACACAAAATATATTATATCAGATTTTTTTTGAATTGTCAACCGAAAATATTTCGGGTATTTCGTACACTTTTATTAAAAAACAGCCGTTTTTTTACATGGCGGAGCCGTTTATACGGGAAAGTTAATAACATAACGTAAATAATCTGCAAAAAAAGATTAAAAATCCGCGAAACACTTGATTTTTTGCACTACTGTGTGTTATAATATACAATGTATAAATATCGACGTGTATCGACTGTTTTATTATCGCTGCCGCAAAGCGGCTCGAAAATCGGCGCGTACTTGTTACGGCTCTGTAAATAATTGCGATATGATACTAAACAGTGCTCACCCGGCGCATATTATATATAGTATTTTAGTGAGGAGCGGTGTTTTTTGAGTGACAACGGTGCTACAGCCGAAAATAAAAGCATAGCTGATATGCTGCGCATTCGCAGTGAGGCTATGATGTCGCCTTTTGCATTCCGTGAATCCGATTCAAAAGGGCGAGAGATACCCCTTCCGCCATCCGAGGTGAGAAACGAATTTCAGCGTGACCGTGACCGCATAATCCACTCCAAATCCTTCCGCAGGCTTATGCATAAAACGCAGGTCTTTTTAGCACCTGAGGTGGAGCATTACCGCACCCGTCTTACACACACTCTTGAAGTAACGCAGATAGCGCGAACGATTGCGCGTGCACTGCGACTTAACGAGGATCTTTGCGAGGCGGCGGCACTTGGACACGATCTCGGGCACACCCCATTCGGTCACATCGGTGAGCGTGCGCTGAAGAAGTACTGTCTGCCGGAGTTTACGCACTACGGACAGAGTCTGCGCGTGGTGGAGAAGCTTGAGCGGCTCAATCTTACCTTTGAGGTGAGAGACGGAATAGTAAACCATCAGGGTGATCATCTTGCGTCGACTCTTGAGGGACGCGTTGTAAAATTTGCGGACCGCATTGCGTACATCAATCACGATATAGATGATGCCGTAAGAGCAGGCATACTTTCGGAATCCGATATTCCGGAGGAGCTTCACAGAATCCTCGGCGCAAACCATTCCGCACGCATAAACACCATGGTAATGAGCATTATCCGCGCAAGTGACGGAAAAAATCTTATAGCCATGGAAGATGATATCAAAGCGGCGACGGATAAGCTTCGTGAGTTCCTTTTTGAGCATGTTTACTACAACGCTCATGTGCTTGCAGAGGAAGAGCGTGCCATGGGACTTATTGTACGGCTCTTTGAGCATTTTGTGAAAAATCCCGATGAGATGCCGGAAAATTACCGCGTGCTGTTGGAAGGAGAAACCTGTGAGCGTGTGGTTGCCGATCTTATTTCGGGTATGACAGACAGACACGCCATAAGCTTATATAAGCAGCTTTTTATTCCGAATACATGGAGCGGACTTAATTAAGTCGTGAATACATATGATATCACCGGAAATTATTGAAGAAATAAAATATCGCTGTGATATTGCGGATGTTATATCATCCTATGTGCCGCTGAAGCGTGCAGGATCAAATTATAACGGACACTGTCCGTTTCACAGCGAGCGCACTCCGTCATTTACTGTCTTTCCTGCCACAAGAAGCTTTTACTGCTTTGGATGCGGAGCCGGCGGAGATGTGATCACCTTTATTATGAAACGTGAAAATCTCGATTACCGCTCTGCCCTTGAAATGCTTGCGGCGCGGGCGGGAATTGAGCTTCCGCAGGATGAAAAACGGGAAGATACGGTTGGGGTCAAGCGTGAGCGCATACTGTCGATGAACCGGGATGCCGCAAAATTCTTCCACTCCTGCCTTTATGATCCGAAGCTTGGTGCTTCAGGTCTTGAATATCTAACAAAACGCGGTCTCACCGGAGCTGTAATCAAGCATTTCGGTCTTGGATTTGCACCGGACGGATTCGGGAACGTCACCGATTATTTGACAAAAATGGGGTACACTCCCGAGGAAATGTCTACCGGATTTCTCTGTGGCATATCTAAAAAAAGCGGCAGACCCTACGATTATTTCCGCAACCGCGTTATATTTCCCATTATAGACGTGACCGGAAACGTGGTGGCGTTTGGCGGACGTGTTATGGACGATTCCGTGCCAAAATATCTTAACACCTCTGACACCCCCGCCTTTAAGAAAAGCCGCAACTTGTTTGCGCTTAACTACGCAAAATCAAAGTGCGCCGACAGACTTATACTCTGCGAGGGGTACATGGATGTTATAGCACTCCATGCCAACGGCTTTGAAAATGCGGTGGCGACTCTCGGCACTGCCATAACTCCCGAGCAGGCGCGCATAATGGCGAAGTATACAAAGCAAGTGATTATATCCTACGATTCGGACGATGCCGGACAGAGAGCGGCAAACAAAGCCATGAAGCTTCTTTCCGAGGTTGGACTTGATGTGCGTGTGCTGAAGGTTACGGGTGCCAAGGACCCGGATGAATTTTTCAGAAAAAACGGCAGTACCGCATATGAGAAGTTTAAATTGCTTCTTGACGGCAGCCGCGCACAGTTTGAGTTTAAGCTTGACGGTGTGCTTTCAAGATACGATATTTCCGTTGTGGATCACCGAATCAAGGCGGCGGCTGAGCTTTGCCGCATAATTTCCGAGGTGCATTCCGCCGCAGAGCGTGATGTTTATATCGGAGTTGTCTCAAAGAAGCTTGAAATTCCTGCGGACAGCCTTAAAAACGATGTAAAGCGCGCCATGAAAGAGCGCGACAGGGTACAGAAAAAAGAGGAGATAAAGGCGGTTATAAATAAAACTGCCGGCTACGGCGACAGGGTCAATCCCGATACCGTTAAGAACACGGGTGCTGTAAACACCGAGGAAAATATTCTCGGCATCCTGCTTCTGTATCCGGAAAATTTGGCGGCGGTAAAAAAAGAAAAAATAAAGCTTTCCGGCGGGGACTTTTTCTCGGATTTCAACAGGAAAGTGTTTGAGGAATCCCTCGCGCGGTGCGACGACACCGGAAAATTCGACTTTTCGCTTCTTAACGAGGTGTTCGACACAGATGCCATGGGTCGAATAATGTCAATGGTAGTGAGACGAAGCAAACTTCGTGAAAACGGCACGGAGCTTCTTCGAGACATGATATCAAAGCTTCGCGAGGAGACAAAATACCGAAAAAATGCAGGCGATGATATGGCTCAGATAGCGGACATACTTGCACTTCAGAGAAATAAACTGAAAAAGCCGTCCGCGGCAGATAAAAAAGATTCATAAGAGCAGAACATCAAGAAAGGATAGATAATATGACTGACAACACAAAGGACTATGAAATGAACGAGGAGCTTGAAGAAAACTCCGAGGAAAATGAAGAGGCGGAAAAGAAAATAAATGTTGGCGAGCTTATCGCACGCGGAAAATCCAAAGGCTCTCTTACCTCAAGCGAGATCGTTGAGGCACTTGGTGAGGTCGATTACGATATCGACCAGATAGACAAGCTTTATGAGGACCTTGAAAACAACGGCATTGAAGTCAACTATCTCGACAGCCCCGATTTTGCAGACATCGAAAGCGAAGTCGAGCAGTACGAGTCGGCTGAGGATATGGAAAAGATGCTTATGCAGGAGGGTCTTGCCATAGATGACCCTGTGCGTATGTATCTTAAGGAGATAGGTCAGGTTCCGCTTCTTGACAATGAGCGTGAGCTGGAGCTGGCACAGATGATGGCTGACGGTGACGAGGAGGCAAAGCAGGAGCTTGTTAAAGCAAATCTTCGTCTTGTTGTTTCCATCGCGAAGCGATATGTCGGAAAGGGAATGTTCTTCCTCGACCTTATCCAGGAAGGAAATCTCGGACTTATGAAGGCGGTTGACAAGTTTGATTACCGAAAGGGATATAAGTTTTCAACCTATGCAACATGGTGGATAAGACAGGCTATCACCAGATCCATTGCCGATCAGGCGCGCACTATCAGAATCCCCGTTCACATGGTTGAGACAATCCACAAGGTATCGCGTTATTCCCGTCAGCTTCTTCAGGAAAACGGCAGGGAAGCATCCGCGGAGGAGATTGCGGAAAAGATGGGAACCAGTGCCGAAAAGGTACGTGAGATCATGAAGATCGCACAGGATCCCGTATCCCTTGAAACACCTATCGGCGAGGAAGAGGACAGCCATCTTGGCGACTTTATTCCCGACGATGATTCTCCTGCGCCTGCTGAAGCGGCATCTTATGCGCTGCTCCGTGAGCAGTTAAATGAGGTTCTGCACACTCTTACTCCCCGTGAGGAGCACGTTTTGAAGCTCCGATTCGGACTTATCGACGGGCGCACCCGTACTCTTGAGGAAGTGGGGAAGGAATTTAATATCACCCGTGAGCGTATCCGTCAGATAGAAGCGAAAGCTCTTAGAAAGCTTCGTCATCCCAGCCGTTCCAAGCGACTCAAGGATTATCTTGACTGATAAATCGTCATAAGAGACAAAAACAAATCAAAAACTTGGTTGCTATGCACAACTCGTTGTGCATAAGTGCAAAAAACAATATCTAAAAGTTGGCTGTAATTCACAAATGAAAATGTGCAAACACCATTTGGGCGGATTGGGCTGTCTTGTCGGTCAGATTTTGATGAGAAAAATCTGCTTGACATATTAAGAGTTTTAGTGTAGAATATTTAAAGGTATATTTATATATTTTCTGGAGGATAGCAATGAAAAAAAGATTTGTAAGCATGGCACTGAGCCTGCTTATGTTACTTACAGCAGTTTCCACCGCGGCTTGCGGAGAGGATACAGATGAGGATACCCTCAGTATTGATGACAACGTAGCTGAGGCTATGACCCTTTCTATTTGGGGCGTTAAGGGCGAAGGAACCACTGATGAGGCTGTAGCGGCTGTTGAGGCGGCTATGAGCAAGATCACACAGGTGCAGTTCAATACAGCAATTGAACTTAATCTCTATGATGAAGATGAATACAAGGATGCTCTTGTTGAGAAAATGGATGCCATACAGGCTCAGATAGATGCTGAAAAGGCTGAGGCGGCGGCAAGAAAGCAGGCAGAGAAGGAAGCTAAGAAGCGCGGTGAGGAGATCACTAAGGCTGAGACCACCGAAACTACCGCTGATACAGCTGAGCAGACTACTCTTGACGAGTACGGACTTCCCACCACTCTCTATCCTGAGGTTAAGGACAATCAGCTTGATATTTTCCTTATCACAGATTACAATATGCTTACAGAGCTTAATGAAAAGGACGTTCTTTCATCTCTCGACGAGGAGATTTCCGGTTCTTCTAAGCTTATTAAGCAGTACATCCATCCCACCATTATTTCCGCAGGTAAGACCGGCGGAAGGACTGTCGCTATTCCCAATCAGCAGCTTGTGGGTGAATACACCTATATGCTGGTGAACAAGGAGCTTTTCGATAAGTATTACTGGGATATTGACAATGTGTCAACTCTTGAGGATGTGTATGACTTTATTCTCGACGTAAAGCGTGAAGAGCCTGAGTATCAGCCTCTTGTCGGTGATGTTTCTCCCATGAACATCAACTATTTCTCTCTTAACGGTCAGAGAACCGTGTTCGGTAATATGCTTGGTGTTGATAAGGTGTCCGGCGATTCCTTTGAGCCGATGTTCCTCTTTAACTCTACCAACTGGAAGAAGCACATCAGACTTTATAAGAAACTTGATATCAAGGGCTGCATTCCTACCGAAGAATATACCGAGTTTACCCCCGAAACCAAGTTCGGTGTAGGTATCATGAAGGGGACTGAGATTGATCTTGCAAAGTATGCTGACAACTATCATGCAGTGGTTCTTCAGGTTCCCCAGGGTACTACAGAAAATATTTACAACGGTATGTTTGCTGTAAGTACATATACCAAGGATCTCCAGCGCTCCATGGAGATAATCACTTATCTTAACACAGAATCTTCGCTGCGCAATCTGTTCGGATACGGTATTGAGGGCGAGCATTACACGGTTAACGATGAAGGTGTTGTTGATGTGATCAGCGAAGACTACAACATGAAGCTGGAGTACACCGGAAACTGCTTTATAGCGTATGTTCCCGAGGGACAGCCTGCAGATTATTGGGAAATCGCAAAGAGACACAACATAGAGCTTGTTCTCTCACCCTATTTCCAGTTCGAGATCACTGAGGATATGTTCGACGAGGACATGATGGAGCTTTACCGTCAGATCGTTGATTTCAGTGAAGAGTTCTACACTGTTCTCGACAATGCAATGACCGAGGACGCAGTTGAGGATGCTATTGACTACTATTGGGAGCTTTGTGACGATGACGAAGCTGGAGATGGCAAGTACAATGGTACTCTTAAGCTTTGGGTAGAGCCTGATCCTCTTCCTGAAAAGGATGGGGAAGAGCCTCCGATGACTATCGGTAAGCTTTACAAGAATTGGGCTACCAGGAGAAGATAAAAGTATGGGGAGGTGTCGTGTTTGCGATACCTCCCGTATTTGATTTAAATGTAAGGAAGCTTTCGCAGGCGCGAGAGCACGGTAATTAAAATGAGCTTTGATTTTTATATGCCAACCAAAATTATATCCGGTCGTGACTGTGTGAAGAATAATGCCAAGCTTATGGCAATGGGAAAAAGCTGTCTTATTGTCAGCGGAAGAAATTCTGCAAGAGCCTGCGGTGCGCTGGCAGATGTAACCGAAGTGCTTGAATCTCTTGGCATCTCTTGGTCTGTGTACGACAAGATCATGGAAAATCCGCTTGTTTCCACCTGTCATGAGGGCGGACAGGCGGCGCGCGATGCGAAGGCGGATTTTATAGTAGCTATCGGTGGCGGCTCGCCACTTGATGCCGCTAAGGCGATTGCGGCATACGCCGCAAATCCGGATATTGCGCCTCTTGATATTTACGGCGATGATCTTGCAGAACCGCTTCCCATTATAGCGATTCCAACTACCGCCGGAACAGGCAGTGAGGTCAACTATTATTCGGTGCTGACCATTGACGAAAAGAATGTCAAAAAGACCTACAAGAACAGCAAATCATATCCGAGGATCGCATTCCTCGATCCTAAATACACCGAATCGCTGGGACTTGATTATACCGTTTCCACTGCGCTCGATGCCTTTTGTCACTGTATTGAAGCGTATCTGTCTCCTAAGGCTACGGAAATATCCCGCGAGTTTGCAACTCACGGTGCAAAGAAGCTGTACCGCGTGCTTGCTGACATCGAAAAGCTGTCGGCAGCTGACTGTGATGCACTGGAAGCACTTAAGCCATACCGCGAGGAACTGCTCACGGCGGCGTGTGCAGGTGGAATTACCATCAACACTGCCGGTACGGGATTCAATCATCCGCTTGGATACAATCTTACGTTGTATAAGGGTATTCCTCACGGTCGTGCCTGCGGTGTGTTTATGAGCGAATATGTGGCTTACAATATGAAGCACCCGGAGGGTGCTCGTCTGCTCTGCGAATTTTGCTCTTCGGTATGCGGCGACTCGCCTGAGGTTATGGCGGCGAATATTGTTAGGTGGTCGAATGTTGACGCAAAGCTCACAGCAGACGAGATAGAGCTGTATGTAAACAATGTAAAGGGCGCAGGAAATTATGCAAACAGCCCTTATGTTATAAACGATGATGAAAAGAAGGCTATTTACGTAAAGCTTTTTGCATAATAAAAGACGCGTACCGTCCCATTTGGGCGGTACGCGTTGTGCTTTAATTGGGGCGGTAAAACAAAATATCAATTTTACCTGCCTGATTTGTGCCGTCATACACCATGGTATCACAGCCGCCGATTACAAATCCGGTGTTAAGATAAAACAGACACGCCGTCAAGTTGTTGTCCTGAGCTTGTGTGTAAATTCCGTTGTATCCAAGCTCACGGGCGATCTTGGCAGAGACTTCTATCAAGCGTTTGCCTATGCCGTGTCCGCGTACAGCGGAATTCACTTTTAAATCGTACAGATACAAATACCGATTCCACGAGTGACGCAGGATTGCGAGTCCAACACAGCTTGCGCCGTCATATGCCCCAACAAATATGTGCTCGTCAGACATAGATTCAAAGCTATAATTCTCGTCGGGAAAGGTCATTTCGCCCATCTCCGATTCGGGGAAAAGCTCCGTTTCATAGCTCCAAACGCCGGAGACAAGATGCGGTTTCATTCTGCCCCGGAGCTTGAATGGCTCGTTTTTTATATTGATGTCCGCTTTGTTATCGGCGGTTATCTGTTTAATTTCTATTGTCACGGCTTATCCCATGTTCTCGGGCAGCTTTTTGCCGCCCATGATGTGAAAATGCAGGTGCTTTACAGTCTGGCAGGCGTCGTCACCGCAGTTAGTGATTACGCGGTAGCCGTTTTTAAGTCCTGCCGCCGCCGCAATCTTCGGTATCGCCTCAAATATTTTTGCAATTACCGCGGAATTTTCGGCATTGACCCCGTCGGCTGAGGGGATATGCTCTTTGGGAATAACGAGAATATGAACAGGTGCCTGAGGATTGATGTCGTGAAACGCCAGCATATATTCATCCTCATAAGCCTTGTTTGAGGGGATAGCTCCTTCGATTATTTTGCAGAAAATGCAGTCCACCGGTGTGTCCTCCTTTGAAATTTATGGATTTAACATTATTATACTGCATGATAGCGTAAATTTCAATACAAATCATAAAATTTACTTAAATTTTTCCCTAAAATCATATATCTCCGTTGACAAACGGCGGTTTTGGGGGTATAATATTATTGTATAAATATTGTTATTAAGGAGAAACCAAAATGAAGGTTACTAAAGATTCAATAATCGGTGAGGTTCTTGATTTTGACCGCGAGACCGCTCAGTTCTTCCTTGAGATCGGTATGCACTGCCTCGGATGCCCCTCTGCACGCGGCGAGACCATTGAAATGGCTTGCGAGGTTCACGGAACCAACGCTGACGAGCTTGTGGCAAAGATAAACGAATTTCTCGAATCTAAGTAAAAAACAGAATCGGCGCCTCTTGGCGCCGATTCCGCTAATAACGGAAAATGCATGAAATAAAATTAAGCCAAAGACTACTATCTGCGGCAGAGCTTGTGGGGCGCGGAAGTGTTGCCGATATAGGAACGGATCACGCACTTTTGCCCATATATCTTGTGCAGAGGGGGCATCCCCGCGCACTTGCCTCCGATATAAAAGAAGGGCCCTGTCAGCGCGCCAGAACAAATATATATACTTACGGTCTGCACGGCAAGATCAAGGTCGTCTGCTGTCCCGGACTTGATGCAGTTGATGATTTTAAGCCGGACAATATTGTTATCGCCGGAATGGGCGGCGAGATGATCGCATCAATCCTTGCGGCGTCAAGCTATCCGAAAGCTTCAAAGTGTCGCTTGGTGCTTCAGCCTCAGTCAATGCAGGATGTGCTGAGACGCTATCTTGGCGATAACGGATTCGTTATCGAGAAAGAAAACGTAGTTCTTGACGGCGGAAAATACTATCAGCTTATTTCGGCGGTGTATGACGGAGTTGTGCGCCAATTTACCGATCCGGAATATAAGCTTGGGGCACTGAATCTTAAGCGTGCGTCGGATAATCCCACCGATGCTGACATAGGGTGGCTTGGCGGACAGCTTGCAAACGCCAAACGGCGTATTGCAGGACGCCTTGAAACCTGTAACGATACCCCTGAACAGAAGCGTGATATTGAGCTTGCTTCGGTGATTGAAAAAATACTTTCAAAGGTGGAATAAAAATGCCAAGTGTACAAGAGCTTTATGAGTTCCTTAGTTCCAAGTTCCCGAAGTCTTATTCCTGCGATTGGGATAATGACGGACTTATGGTGTGCACAAATCTTAACCGTGAGGTCGTGAGAGTCCTTTGCACGCTTGATGTTACCGATGCGGCAGTAGATCATGCCATAAGCAATAATTTTGACGTTATTGTATCCCATCATCCGCTTATTTTTTCACCGCTTAAATGTGTGAGTGCCACAGATGCCAAATCCCGGCGCATAATGAAGCTTATTTCCCACAATATATCGGTTATGTCCTTCCATAGCCGCCTTGATGCGGCGCCCGGCGGACTTAATGATGTATTTGCAAAGCTTATGGGACTCTCGGACGTGGAAACCGTTGAGGTTGATGGCGAGAGGGTGTGCAGAATTGGCACTGTACAGACGCCTACCACCTGTGCGGAATTTGCGGCTTTTGCCAAAAAGACACTTGGAGCTGAGCGCGTGCTTTATGCCGAGGCCGGTATGCCGGTGCACCGTGTTGCGGTATGTGGCGGCGACGGAAAGGATTTCGTTGAGGCAGTAAAGGCGGCAGGTGCTGACAGCTACATAACAGGTCAGCTTTCCTATAACATCATGGAAGAAGCCTCAGAAATAGGACTCAATATGTTCGAAGCCGGTCATTTCTTTACCGAGGACTTTATTGTGGGATATCTTACACTGCTGATACTCAAGGAATATACCCAGGTTCAGACCGCATATTTCGGCAGTAATCTTGTTAAGGCAATATAAATATGAACACTAACATGGTCGGCTATAACTGCATAATGGTATATTCTCCGAGTAGGGAGCGCATACTTATGTGCAAACGGGTGAAAGAGCCGTATCTCGGTCTCTATAATCTCGTCGGCGGTCATATAGAGTCCGGTGAGGACGGCGAATCTGCTGCATACCGTGAGCTTTTTGAGGAAACGGGAATCAGTAGAGACGATATTACCCTAAAGCATCTTATGGACTTCACGTACTACAACCAAGGCTGTTATGTTGAGGTCTGGTGCGGACGTCTTATTCACGAGGTCGATGTAATAGACGAAGCGAATCCTCTTTGCTGGCTTGATTTCAACCACGATTTTTTCAGCATGGACGAATTTGCCGGAGAGGGAAATATCGGTCATATGCTTGAGCAGATAAAGCAATTCGGAGAGGGTTTCCTCGACTGAACAAATAAATAAGGAGAATTACTATGCCATATATTAACGCTAAAATTAGTAATAAGCTTACCGAAGAAAAAATGACAGAGCTTAAAGCCGCTCTCGGAAAGGCTATCGAAGCTATTCCCGGTAAGACCGAAACATATCTTATGGTCGCTATAGAGGACGGACAGAACATCTGGCTTGCAGGCGACAATTCAACCCCCAAGGCATTTTTTGATGTGCGTATTCTCGGAAAGGCGAAAAGCGAGGACTATTCACGCATGACCGGCGTTATTTGCCGTATATGCAGTGAGCTTCTCGGTATTGCCGCAAAGGATGTATATGTGACCTATTCCGAATACTCCGAATGGGGCTGGAACGGCAGTAATTTATAAGGAACTCGTATAGGATTATGATAACAATAGAACAGATAAAAAATAACCCTGCCATCCGTACATATATAGAAAAAGAGGATGAGGCGCTTATTGCTCTTGGGTACACAGAGCACAGCTTTGCCCACGTGGGGAAGGTGTCAAATACCGCAGGCAAGATTCTTCGTTCCCTTGGATATTCGGAGCGCGAGGCTGAGCTTGCCGAGATTGCCGGATATCTTCACGATATAGGCAATATCGTAAACAGAGTTGAGCACGCCCAAAGCGGTGCTATCATGGCATTCAGGCTTCTTGATAATATGGGTGCCGATCCTGCGGATATTGCGGTTATAATAAATGCTATCGGCAATCACGACGAATCAACGGCGGTTGCCGGAAATGCAGTTTCGGCGGCACTGATACTTGCGGATAAGACAGACGTGCGTGAATCGCGGGTGAGAAATCTCCGTGAGTCGGAATTTGACATACACGACCGCGTGAATTATTCGGTTAAACGTGCCGATCTTGATATATGCCCCGATGCGGGCGAAATAAGGCTGTCGTTAACTATTGATACGAGTTTCTGCTCCGTTATGGAGTATTTTGAAATATTTCTTGGCAGAATGAAGCTCTGCTGCAGTGCCGCAGAGAAGCTTAATATGCGCTTCAGATTAAGCGTAAACGATCAGATACTTCTGTAATTTGCCATTCCACAAAAAGGAGATAAAACAACAATGAGCAATATTAAGGAAATTTTCGCAAGCATGGTATTCAATGACGCAGTAATGCGCGAAAAGCTTCCGAAGGACACATACAAGTCTCTTATAAAGACCATAGAGGACGGTAAAGAGCTTGATATTACCGTGGCAAACGTTGTGGCTAACGCCATGAAGGATTGGGCTATAGAGAAAGGCGCTACCCATTATACACATTGGTTCCAACCTATGACAGGCATTACTGCCGAGAAGCACGACAGCTTCATAACACCTGTAGGCAGTAATGACGTAATAATGGAGTTTTCCGGAAAAGAGCTTATTAAGGGCGAGCCGGACGCTTCCTCGTTCCCCTCTGGCGGACTTCGTGCAACCTTCGAGGCGCGCGGTTATACTGCATGGGACCCGACCTCTTTTGCGTTTATTAAGGACAATACGCTCTGCATACCAACCGCGTTCTGCTCATACGGCGGCGAGGCTCTTGACAAAAAGACACCGCTTCTTAGGTCCATGAGAGCTGTTAGCGAGCAGGCTGTGCGTGTGCTGAGACTGTTCGGCAGTAAGACCTCTCAGGTCGTAAGCACTGTGGGCGCGGAACAGGAGTATTTTATAATAGACAAGAAGCTTTTTGATAAGCGTAAGGACCTTATTATCACCGGACGCACCCTGTTTGGTGCAAAACCGCCTAAGGGTCAGGAAATGGACGACCATTATTTCGGTTCTATCAAGCCGAGAGTCAAGGCGTTTATGGCTGAGCTTGACGAGGAGCTTTGGAAGCTCGGTATACTTGCTAAAACCGAGCATAACGAGGCGGCGCCGGCACAGCATGAGCTTGCGCCTATATACGGCTCAACCAACCTTGCCACCGACCACAATCAGCTTACCATGGAGACCATGAAAAACGTGGCGGCTCGCCACGGACTTGTGTGTCTGCTCCATGAAAAGCCGTTTGAGGGCGTAAACGGAAGCGGTAAGCACAACAATTGGTCCATTGCCACAAGCGAGGGCGTGAATCTGCTTGAACCGGGCGAAACTCCTGCGGAAAATGCACAGTTCTTACTGTTCCTTTGCGCGGTTATCGCGGCTGTGGACGATTTTCAGGATCTTCTCAGAATTTCCGTGGCAAGTGCCGGAAACGATCACCGTCTTGGCGCAAACGAAGCGCCCCCTGCCATTATGTCAATGTTCCTTGGCGACGAGCTGACCGCAATACTTGATTCCATAGAGCAGGGCACAGCATACGATCCTCACACTGAGTCTGTTATGGAGATTGGTGCTGACGTACTGCCCAAATTTGCGAAAGATACCACTGACAGAAACCGTACATCCCCGTTTGCTTTCACAGGCAACAAATTCGAGTTCAGAAGCGTTGGCTCTGCACATTCCATCTCCGGTCCTAACCTTACGCTTAATACAATAGTTGCAGAGGAGCTTTCCCGAATTGCGGACAAGCTTGAAGCGGCAGTGGATTCCGGCGAGGACTTCAACAAAGCTGTAGGCAAGCTTATAAGGGATATCTACAAGCAGCATAAGCGCATTATATTCAACGGCAATAACTATTCCGATGAATGGATAGAGGAAGCAAAGCGCCGCGGTCTTCTCAATCTGCGTACCACTCCGGACGCACTTCCGTATTTTGTATCCGAAAAGAATATCGCCATGTATACAAAGCACAAGGTGTTCACCGAAATGGAAATGCACTCCAGAGACGAGATACATATGGAGAGCTACTGCAAGGTTATGAACATCGAAGCACTGACTATGCTTGATATGGCGAAAAAGCAGGTAGTTCCGGCGGTTATGAAGTACATACGCGCGCTGTCCGAGACTGCTGTTGCGGCAAAATCAATCGGCATTCCTGCTGATGTGGAATGTGAGCTTGCGGCAAAGCTTTCCTCACTTGCAGGCGAGCTTCACGACAGCATCGGAGCTTTGGAGTTTGCCGTTAACGAAAGCCATAAATACACTGACAGCTATGATCTTATGTTCTTCATCAGAGATGAGATCATCCCTACTATGAACAGTGTGCGTGCGGCAGCTGATGAGCTTGAAACCATGGTCGGGGAAGAGTATTGGCCTTTCCCAACATATGATGCTTTGCTCTTCAATATTTAATATGCGATAAGGAGTATTGTCTTGAAATACACTTCTTTCATATGGGATTTCGACGGGACGCTGTTTGACAGCTATCCTCACGTTATAGCGGCGTTTGAAGCTGTTATGAGCCGTGATAAGATGGAATTTTCACATGACGATCTTTGCCGAGCACTTTATATAAGCTATGGCGAATGCAGACGTCAGTTTGGAATTTCCGATGAGCAGTACGCTGAAATTCTGGCGTTGGAATCCGACTTTGCCCACCGTCCGGCAGTTACCCCTTTTGCCGGCACTGCGGCAGTGCTTCGTGCTGTGGTTGAATCGGGTGGGAAGAATTATCTTTACACTCACAGAAACAGACTTGCGTGGACTTACCTCAGACTCTTCGGACTTGACAAGTATTTTTCCGGCGGAGTTGACGGCACTATGGGCTTCCCATTTAAGCCTGCGCCCGATGCCATGAAGCATATTTTGAGTATTAACTCTATCGACCCCGAAGCGGCGGTAATGATAGGCGACCGCGAGATAGACGTCCTTGCAGGAGTAAATGCGGGAGTTGACGGATGCCTCTTTAAGTCCCACCCCATTGAGGGCGACAACACCTGCGCCGCATACACCGTTTTCTCCATGAATGAGCTTGCGGCGGTGCTTGATATACCGCTTGGCGACGGTGACATACTCACAGAAGAAGCGGCGGATATGATCCGCAAAGAAGCTTCCTCGGCGGCTCTTGAGCTTTGCGAGGCGGCAAAGCTTTCGGAGGGCTCGCTTGTGGTGGTCGGATGCTCCTCAAGCGAGATTACAGGCGAGCGGATCGGCTCATCTTCTTCACCGGAAGCCGCAAAAGCGGTGTTTGACGGACTGCGCGACGTGTTTTTTCCTCGCGGAATACACATGGCGGCACAGTGCTGTGAGCATCTTAACCGCGCACTTATCGTTGACAGAACGCTTGCCGAGACTCGCGGATACGAGATAATGAATGTTGTCCCCATGCCAAAGGCTGGCGGTGCGTTTGCATGGACCATGTGGAAAGAGCTTGACTGCCCGGCGGCGGTGTGTGAGATCAAAGCGGATGCAGGTCTTGACATCGGCGGCACGCTTATCGGTATGCACCTTAGACGTGTGGCAGTGCCGCTCAGACTTTCGCAAAAAGCCATAGGTCACGCATCTCTTTCGGCGGCGCGTGTACGTGCACCGTTCACGGGCGGCGAGCGCGCGGTTTACGACGGGACACTGATGTAAATAAAATGTCTCAATTTGATATTGTGTTCCCGATCCAAGGAAACTTGTTCGATAAATAGGCGTTTGACGGAGAAAGAAGAATATGAGAGATAAAATTTTTAAAATACTACTCGTTATATTTATTATAGTCCATGCAGCACATCCGATTGTGGAAGCTGCTATATGGGGATATGATATACCGGAGTTGTTGTCGGATATATATAATAATGGCGTGATTGTGATTTTGAGTGCAGCAATACTTCGTTTATATAAATCCAAAGATGGAGACGAGTAAATTCCAACCTACTGTTCAGCTTTTTAATTGTAGCCTATGGGAACACAAAATGTAATTGGTAAATAAAACAAGGAGCTTTCACTGAAACATTGGTGAAAGCTCCTATTTTGATTACATTGATCCAATAATCTTTTCCGCAGCTGCAAGTATGCCAATCTTGCCGCTTTCGTATGTCAGACCGCCTTGCATAAATGCAGTATACGGGGGACGCATCGGTCCGTCGGCTGACAGCTCGATGGATGATCCCTGCGTAAACGCGCCTGCCGCCATTATGACCTGATCCGTATATCCCGGCATATCCCACGGCTCGGGACTCACATAAGAATCAATGGGAGAGCCGCTTTGGATGCCCTGGCAGAATGCCACGAGTTTTTCCGGCGCACCCATGTGTACCGCCTGAATAATATCCGCGCGGCGTTCGTTCCAATGGGGATTTACGTCAAATCCCAACGCCTCGAATATGTAAGCGGCAAAGTGAGCGGTTTTTATTGCCTGCGCGGTGATGTGGGGGGCGAAGAAGAATCCCTTGAAAAGATTCTTGTTGTTGCCAAGGGTAGCACCGCATTCAAGTCCCACTCCAACGGTGGTGAGACGGTAGCTTGCAAGCTCCACCGCTTTGGCTGTTCCTGCAATATATCCGCCCGATTCGGCGATTCCGCCGCCGGGATTTTTAATAAGCGAGCCCATGATAAGGTCAGCACCCACGGCAGTAGGCTCTCTCGTTTCGGTAAACTCGCCGTAGCAGTTGTCAACCACCACGTATGCATTTGAGCGCGCCTTGACAAACTTAGCCGCCTCGCCTATCTGGTCGGTTGTAAGCGTGGGACGGTTCATGTAACCCTTTGAGCGTTGGAGAAATACCACCTTGACACGCTCGCCGCCCTCTTTAAGCTGTTCTTCTATTGCTCCATAGTCGATGCCGCCGTCCTTAAGGTCCACCTGACGGTATTCTACTCC
>CAJGCT010000028.1 GCA_904501985.1 uncultured Clostridia bacterium | reverse complement strand
TGAAGTGAACCCAAAAGTTTAGACAAAGATTAAATATTAAATTGATTGAGAATGAGTTCGGAATTGTACCGGGCTCATTCCTTTTAATTTGAGAGAAATTCTCTCATTGTTGTAGTAATGTATGTATTCTTCTAACTTTTCAATGAATCCCCTAGGGGATTCAAATTTTTCGCCATAATACATTTCAACTTTGAGCCTGCCAAAAAAGTTTTCCATTATGCCATTGTCCATACAGTTTCCTTTACGTGACATACTTTGGGTAATGTTATGCTCGGCAAGAAGCCGTTGGTATTCGGCGTGTTGATATTGCCAGCCCTGATCGGAGTGGAACAATGGTCGTGCTTCATCAGGAAGTTTGTCAAATAATCCGTTTAGCATATCTCTAACTTGTTGCAAGTTTGGACTCGTAGAAATAGAGTAAGATACAATTTCACGGTTGAACATATCGAGTACCGGTGAAAGATAAACCTTTTCATCACCGATTTTAAACTCTGTAACATCAGTTGTTAGTTTCTCAAAGGGCTTGTCTGCGTAAAATTTTCTTTTCAAAAGATTATCTGCAACCTTGCCAACTTCTCCTTTGTAAGAATGATATTTATCGTTCTTACGCTGCTTTCCTTTCAACTCAAGGTGTCTCATCAGCTTCAAAACGGTTTTATGATTGATATGGTAGCCCTTTGCGTGCAAAACCGCCATAACTCTACGATATCCGTACCTTCCTTTGTGTTGAATGAAGATATTGGTGATCTCCGCTTTTACGACTTCGTATTTATCCTTGTTTTTGTGCTTGATATAGTAGTAAAAGGTACTTCTAGCCAATCCAGCTAATTTCAATAAATCTTTCAGCGAATATCTTTGCCTTAGTTCATCTATTATGTACGCCTTTTCCTTTCCTCTTGCAACCTTTTCTGAACTAAGGCATCGAGTTTTTTTAAGTACTCGATCTCCATTCTAAGACGCTGATTCTCGGCGATAAGATCTTCTTCTACCTTCTTGTCAAGCTTAGGTGGACGCCCTTTGTTACAACCGCTTGCTTTACAAGCTATGCCTCGTCTTTCTTTCATCAGACCTTCGGCTCCTTCTTCTAAGTATATGCGTTCCCACCTTTTTATGTTGCCTTTGTAGAGTTCTTCTTCAACTCGGTTCTTGGCTCCAAAATGTTTCCTTGCGGTTTCTCGATATCCTAGATGGTGTTCCCGCATATCCATTATAACACATATTTTGAATTCTGACGAGTACTTTTTTTGCTTTTGCTTCTTTTTGTCCATAAAAATATGCACCTCCAAAAGTGTCTAACTTTTGGGGTGCATATCACTGTTGTTGGGGGATTTTTGTATACCGCGCGATTGCCGGACATACATCAGGCAACAAAAAACGCCGTCGCAGACGGCGTTTTTGTATATTCGGCAATTAGCCGAGCTTTGCGTAATTTACCTTTACACCGGGGCCCATAGTCGAAGCGACTACGCAGCTCTTGATGTACTGACCCTTGGTTGCGGCGGGCTTTGCCTTGATGATAGCGCCGAGAAGTGCGTTGAAGTTCTCGGTGAGCTTCTCTTTGCCGAAGGAAGCCTTGCCGATGGGGCAGTGAATGATGTTGGTCTTGTCAAGGCGGTATTCGATCTTACCAGCCTTAGCTTCGGTAACAGCCTTAGCAACATCCATGGTAACAGTACCGGCCTTGGGGTTAGGCATAAGTCCCTTAGGACCGAGAACCTTACCGAGGCGGCCGATAACGCCCATCATGTCGGGAGTTGCGATGATGATGTCGAAGTCAAACCAGTTTTCCTGCTGAATCTTTGCGACATAATCCTCAGCGCCTACATAATCAGCGCCTGCTGCTTCTGCTTCCTTAGCTCTGTCGCCCTTTGCGAAAACAAGGGTGCGAACAGTCTTACCTGTACCGTTGGGGAGAACAACTGCACCGCGAACCTGCTGGTCAGCGTGGCGGGAGTCTACACCCAGACGTACGTGTACTTCTACAGTCTCGTCAAACTTTGCTTTTGCTGTCTGGCAAACGAGAGAAAGAGCCTCGCCTGCATCATAAAGCTTTGTCTTCTCGATGAGCTTTACGCTCTCGGTATATTTCTTTCCTGTGCTCATTGTAACTCCTCCTTATTCCTCGACGGTGATACCCATGCTGCG
Organism: uncultured Clostridia bacterium; assembly: GCA_904501985.1. Taxonomy (GTDB): domain Bacteria; phylum Bacillota; class Clostridia; order Oscillospirales; family CAG-272; genus Flemingiibacterium. The sequence continues at coordinate 23,293 of CAJGCT010000028.1, read as the reverse complement.
TGCGGTACCTGCGACCATGCTCATCGCAGCTTCAAGTGAGCCTGCGTTGAGGTCGGGCATCTTGGTCTCTGCGATCTGCTTAACCTGATCCTTGGTAAGCTTAGCTACCTTGGTCTTGTTAGGTGTAGCGGATGCGGACTCAATGCCGCAAGCCTTCTTAATAAGAACGGGAGCGGGGGGAGTCTTGGTGATGAAGGAGAAAGAACGGTCAGCGTAAACTGTAATAACTACAGGAATGATAAGACCGATATCCTTCTTGGTTCTTTCGTTGAATTCCTTGGTGAATACAGGAATAGCAACACCGTATGCACCGAGTGCGGGACCTACAGGGGGAGCAGGAGTAGCCTTTCCTGCCGGCAGCTGCAGTTTGATGTAACCCATAATTTTCTTTGCCATGATAAATGCACCTCCGTATTGTGGTAGCAGGAGACCCTTTTGGGCTCCTAATTAGATTTTCGGGAGAATTTTTAGTGGTTTTCTCCCTCCCACGTATTGAGGAGAATATCCTCAGTCGTTCACAAGAGAAATAGCGTCCGTGTCAAGCTCGAACGGCGTGTCTCTTCCGAACATATTGACGAGTACCGTAACCTTCTTCTTGTCATCGGAGAACTCCTTGAGCACGCCGCGCGTACCCTTAAGAGCTCCGTCTTTGATTTCGACGGTATCATCAATGTTAAAGTTGATAACGACCTTGGGAGCAGCGGCTTCAATGCCCATTGCTGCAACCTCCGCCTCTGTAAGTGCGGTGGGTTTTGATCCCGGACCAACAAATCCTGTAACGCCGCTGATATTTCTGACGACATGCCATGTTTCGTCAGTCATTACCATTTTTACAAGCACGTAGCTGGGGAATATTTTTTCCTCAACCTCTTTTTTGGTTTCGTTATCAATATAAGTTTCCACGGGAATGCGGATGTCAACTATAACATCCTGAAGTCCGCGGTTTTCGACGATTTTTTCAAGGTTCGTCTTAACCTTGTTCTCGTAGCCGGAGTAGGTATGAGCTACATACCATCTTTTCTCGCCGGTTGCGTCGTAAAGGTCGCTCATTTCTGATTCTCCGTATCGTTATCTTATATAAGATTTCCGAGTGCGCGAAGACCTTCGGAGAACGCAACGTCAAGTACGCCGATAACAGCTCCGACGATGATAACCGTAACAGCTACGACAACGGTGTTTTTAAGCGTGTCCTCTTTGGACGGCCAAGTTACTTTTTTCATCTCAGCCTTGTATTCACGGAAAAACTTGCCGATGCGAGCACCAAAAGAAGGCTTGTCCTTCTTTGCGGGCTTCTTTTCAGCTTTTGCTTCCTGAACCTTAGCTTCGTTTTTCTCGATTTCCGCCATAGTAGATCCTCCAATCTAAATTTGCGACGAAGTGTTTACTCCATCAACAGATATAAGTGATTACTTAGTTTCCTTGTGAAGGGTATGCTTGCGGCAGAATTTGCAGTACTTGTTCATTTCAAGTCTGTCGGGGTCATTCTTTTTGTTTTTCTTTGTGTCGTAGTTTCTCTGCTTGCATTCGCTGCACGCCAGTGTGATTTTAACTCTCATTTCGGCACCTCCCGATTAGATTATGCGGTGGAAAAACAACCGCATTTTGAATTGCAAAAACGTCGCTGCCACATGGCTGCAGACGGCGCTCTCGCGTACCTCCCTCCCGAAAAGCGGTATCCTTTCTGCGCACATTTCGCGGCGAAATCGGCGCAAAAAAAGAACCCTCTCGCAGAGGTAAAACTATTTTACCACATCCGAGAGGATTTGTCAAGCTTTTTTGCGATATTTTTTGAAAATTTATTACAATGTTAAGATGGAGAGGGTGTGCGGCACAAAAAAACATAAAAGCTCCGGTTTTACGGGCGGCGTTTTTTGCTTTTTGCCGAGTGCACAAATACGAGGACTGCTATGTATCCTGCAAGGAGTATTCCGAGGGCAGTGGCTATAACCTTGAAAGCAGGGGTCCTGCTGGCACCGGCGACAAGGTCGATTACATACAGTATGTTGTCGCGTGTTACGCTGTTTCTCGTGACAAGATCATATGTGCCGAGATTAACACCGTTATATGTAACAGTAAGCTCTCCGCCTACTTCTCCTTCACTTACGGGAGCGGTGAAGTAGTCTTTGTCAAGCTTAAAGTCCACTACTATATCCTTTTCAACGTCAAGGTCGGAGGGGAGATACAGCTCCACGTTTTCCGATGGGAAAAGGGTCACATAGTCCACTCTGCCGGAAAGCCTTACGGGAACCTCGCAGATCATATCCGAGGTTGTGAGCAGTTTTTTGTAGTCATACGCCTTGTACGCCCATTTTATAAGATCGGCGGCTTCAGTATACGAGTAGATGTAATTATCATCCGAGATCGCGCCGAGGACCGCAACCACATAGGTAAGACCGTTTCTCGAACCGGTGGTGACCACACAGCTTCCGCCGTTTGGGGTATATCCTGCATTAAGTCCGCGGGGAATATCCCATATGTACTTGTATTCCATGTGGGTTGAAAAATAGTAGTTCTTGTTGAAGATGGTGCGCTGCTTTGCTTTGTTGTTTGCAGGGATCACGAATTTTTCAACCGAGCCCATTTCACATATGGGGGCGGTCTTGTAGGCATATGCACCGATGATCGCCACATCGCGTGTTGTTGTTACCATCTGGGGATCATCCATACCTGTGGGATTGGTGTAAAACGTGTTTGTTGCACCGATCTCGCGGGCTTTTTCGTTCATCAGAGCAACAAACGCCTCCACACTGCCTGCTGTTTCAACAGCGAGAACATTTGCGGCATCATTTGCGCCGCCGCAGATGAGGGCGTAAAGAAGATGCTCCACCGTAAGCTTTTCGCCGCGTTTTAAGGCGATATTGCTTCCCGTCACACCTACGATAGCCTCCGCTTCCACGGTTACCTCGCGGTCAAGATCATCCCCAAGTGCCTCCACTGCCACAATAGCGGTCATAAGCTTTACGGTCGAAGCAGGGGGGATTATCTTATCCGCATCAAGCTCGTATATGTAGCGGTCGTTTTCAATATTATATACAATTGCCGTGCCTACGTTTTGCAGTACCGGCGGCGCAAGTGATTCCTGCTCCGCCGCAGTATCCTCCGGTGCATCCGCCCGAATCACGGTGGTGAGGATGCATATTACAGTTAAAAAGGCGCATAAAAGCCGTTTTTTCATAATGTTACCATAGACTTTGCAAAAAGCAAAGAATTCCTTTGTTTTAACACTGTATATTTTCAAAATAAGCCAGCGTATCGCTGATATCCCGACGTATCTGCGCACCAAGTGCATCAACATCGGCAAATTTCATCTCATCACGCAGACGCTTAAGGAAAGACACCTTCACAGACTCGCCGTACAGCGTGCCGCTGTAGCCGATGATGTGAGTCTCGCAGTTTATAATATGATCGTCGTCTTTTATGGTGGGACGAGTACCTATATTGGCAATTCCGGGGTAAGATTTGCCCTCGGCTTCCACACGGCAGATGTATATTCCGCCTCCCGGTATAATGTGACCTCTTGGGAAGTTCTGATTTATTGTGGGGATTCCGATAGTCCTGCCGAGATGCTTTCCCTCAACAACGGGAGCGGTGACAGAGAAAGGATGCCCGAGGAATTTCTCGGCGCGTTCCATTTCACCGTTTTCAATCATTCTGCGTATTTCCGTGGAGCTTACGGTGATGCCGTCTATGTGTATGGGGGGGACAACTATGCAGTGATCCGGATGCATGAGTGAGCTGAGCGCTTTTGCATCGCCAACACCGCCTGCACCAAAGCGGAAATTAAAGCCGCAGACTGCGCACACAGCACCGAGCTTATTCTTAAGATACTCGATGACAAACTGCTCGGGAGCAAAACTGCGCACAGCCTCGAAATTCTCAAGAATTGCGTAATCAACTCCGAGAGAGGCTATAAGCTCAAGCTTTTCTTTTGTGGAGGTTATGCATTTAACGTCCGGTTTATTTGGGAGAACAGCACTTTCGTCGGAAAATGTCCATACCGCAGAGCGGATTCCGTTTTCCTTGGCATATTTTGCGGCTTCTCTTATAAGTGCGGCATGACCTGTATGCACGCCGTCGAAGTTTCCTAAAGCTACAGAAAGAGGAGAGACGGTGCTCTCCTCTTTTTGCATTGTTCGAAGATCAAATACTTCCATAAAATCTTATACACCCAGATAATTTCTTACAAGGACGTTAAGAAGCTCGTCTCTGTCGATACGGCGAATGAGACTGCGTGCATTCTTATAGTTTGTAATATAGGTAGGGTCTTCCGAAAGGATGTATCCCACAAGCTGATTTATGGGATTATAGCCTTTTTCACGGAGTGCTTCGTATATTGTTATGAGAGTTCTTCTTGTTTCGTCCTCGCGGTCGTCCGGAACAGTAAAGGTTATGGTCTTGGACTTGTCGGAGAATGACTGAAACTCTCTGTTATCTGTTTGCATCGGCATGGGAATCGGTCCTTTCTGCAGGCAGAAGCGCATCTTCAAGGTATGCGTATCGCCTTTTTTATCTTTGTGTATATATGATACACCAATCTTCCCAAAAAAGCAATAGAATTTTGACTTTTGTAAGATAAATGTAATTTATTAAAATTCTTAAAATTGCCGGACGCCCGATAAGCGAAAATTTACGGAGTTTTTCTCTTTGAGCGACCTTTTGCCGGCGAATTTGACTTGTGGGGCTTCTTTTTGTATGTGGGAGCTTTGCTGTTTGAAGCCTCCCTGCGCGTCGAATTTTTCTGCGTTTTTGCGCCGATTTTTGACGGCTTGCCGGGAGTTTTTTGGCTCCTGCCCGATTCCGGCGGCACAAGACAGTCGGCACCGTATCCGATAAGGTCCTCACGTCCGCAGGCACGCAGGGCCTTTCGCACCATCGGTGCATTCTCGCGGCGGTTGAATTGGAGCAGCGCCCTCTGCATCTGCTTTTCCTCATAATCACGGGCGCAGTACACGCTTTTCATGGTAAGCGGATCAATTCCCGTGTAATACATGACGGTGGATGCCGTTCCGGGAGTGGGATAGAAGTCCTGCACCTGTTCGGGAGCATATCCCCATTTCTTTAGATACAGTGCCAGCTCCACCGCATCCTCCATGCGGCTTCCGGGATGGCTTGACATAAGGTAGGGGACAAGATACTGTTCCTTACCGAAGCTCTTGGTAAGCTCAAAATACCGCTTTTTAAACGCTTCGAATGACTCTATTGCAGGCTTGCCCATGTGGGCAAGGACATTGGCTGAGCAGTGCTCCGGCGCAACCTTAAGCTGTCCGCTTACATGGTCGTGCACCAATTTTTTGAAGAAGGTCTCATCCTTATCCGCAAGCACATAATCAAATCGGATGCCGGAGCGAATGAATACCTTTTTCACGCCGGGGATGCTTTCAACACGCTTTAAAAGTTTGATATATTCGCTGTGGTCGGCAATGAGATTTTTGCAGGGCTTCGGAGCAAGGCACTTTTTATTCTGACATACACCGTCACGAAGCTGTTTTTCGCAGGCGGCGTATCTGAAGTTTGCCGTCGGACCGCCGATGTCGTGGATGTATCCTTTGAAGTTTTTTGATTTTGTGATCTTTTCCGCTTCCGAAGCTACCGATTCTATAGAGCGTGAGCGGACGGTACGCCCCTGATGAAAAGCGAGGGCACAGAAGTTGCATCCGCCAAAACAGCCGCGGTTGTGGGTGACGGACATCTCCACCTCGGTGATAGCCGGAACACCGCTAAGCGGTTCATAGGACGGATGGTACTTACGCGTATACGGCAGAGCGTACACCGCGTCAAGCTCCTCACGCTCAAGGGGCGGCATTGGCGGATTCTGCACAAGCTGCTTGTTGTCGTAGTATTCAACCATAGCCTTTCCGCTGATGGCATCGGTGTTGCGGTACTGCACGCCGAAAGCCTCGGCATAGCGACGCTTGTCGGTTTTTATGTCGTCGTAATCCCAGCTGTCCGCCACGTCAAAATGAACCGCATCTCCGCGAGCGGCGGCATATACCGTACCGCGCACGTCACGTATTTTCTTTACAGGGATGCCCTTGTCAAGGAGCTTTGCAAGACGGCGGAGAATATTTTCACCCATACCGTAGGTGAGAATATCGGCGCGGGAGTCGATAAGCACCGAGCGGCGCACTTTATCGTCCCAATAATCGTAGTGTGCCAGACGGCGAAGAGAGGCTTCGAGTCCACCGAGAATTATCGGCACGTCGCCGTATGCTTCGCGGATTCGGTTGCAGTAAACTATCACCGCGCGGTCAGGGCGCAGACCCATTTTTCCGCCGGGGGAATAGTAGTCATAGGAGCGGCGTTTCTTTGAAGCGGTGTAGTGTGCCACCATGGAGTCGATGTTTCCGGCGGTCACAAGAAATCCGAGCCGCGGACGTCCGAATTCCTTGAAAGCCGCGCAGGACTTGTAGTCCGGCTGTGAAAGTATTGCCACGCGGAAGCCCTCTGCCTCAAGGACGCGGGAGATTATAGCCACGCCAAAGCTGGGGTGATCCACGTAAGCATCACCCGTGACATATACAAAATCGGGGCGGTCCCAGCCGCGCGCATCCATATCGGCGCGGTTTATGGGTAAAAAATCATTGTTCATTGTCTGTTCCTAAATTAAGTTTATGTTTTGCCCATTGAGAAAGAGAGGGGCATCGTTAAAATGGGAGTTCCTCATCTGTGTAGTCGGCATATTCCTCAAATTCTGCCATGTCCATGCGTGCACGGCGGCGATTACGTATTCTTTTTGCAATCGTCACCGTAATAGCAAGGGCGGAAACCGTGCAAAGCAGTATAAGAAGCAGCTTGAAGACGGATATTTTATATTCACCGCTTGCCGTAACGGTGATAAGCGGATGACTTTCCTTCGCAGTGCGGAATATAGAGAAAGAATTATCATAGGAATGCTTCAAAGTAAGGCTTTTTTTGCCGCAAAGCTGCTTTGAAAGCCGCTTTGTGCCGCGGCGGAGCTTATTTTCTGATTTCTTTATGTTTTTTGACATAGAATGCCTCATCTTTCCGCGCACACATCGAAAAGAGTGCACGAGTTTTTTGTTATCAGTATTGACCGGATGACAGCGGTTAATGCTTCTTTGTTCCTGTATTTGCTTTTTGTTTTATACCAAAGAATGCTCCGATACGGATATTCTTTGAGCCAAGGAAGTACGCAAGCCATCCAACAAACAGCGCCGGGATGTTGATAATGAAGTACCACCACCATATATCGGACAAAAGGGGCGTACCCTCAAATACCGCCGCCTTGGTGCAGTCGATGATGCCGAGATACATTCCGTTAATGAGGCGCACGATCACATTGCATATGGTGCCCACACTTTGGGATGCGGCGGTGTCGATAACAACTCCGATTCCGATAAGCAGAGTGAGTATAACGTTAGGTACAGCCGCTCCAAGGGCAATGTAAATACCTTTTTGTGGCATTGCGGCAAGTCTGCCTGCATCTACACGTATTTTATCCTTGGCACCAAGCTCCCAAAGGGCACTGTAGTTTATAAAGAGGTAAAAAAGTACGGAAAAAATGCTTGCGGCAAGAAGCACAGGCTTGTTTGCAAGCACCGCCATCCACAGCATAATACCAAATACGCTCATTACGATCTGGTTTAAAAACAGTTTAACCATATTAAAGGAATGTTCCTTAAAAAAATCACTCATAAATTCACCTTTTTCTGCGGCAGTGTCCGCGTGAAATACTACTATATATTTTATATGTACCGACAGTTTTTTTCAAGGGATATCCACAAAAGTTTACATTTTATTTTCCGAAAGCTCCGCTGTCCCGAAAACAGGGGGGCGCACTTGACAAAGCCACAGCTTCGCGGTATAATAAAAGCAAGTAGGATTTACGGCAGGAGGTATATATGCAGAAGTTGGTGAATTACGACGAGCTTCCGGAGGCGGTACGGAACTTTGTGAGCTACAAGCTTACCGTGCAGGGCCGCTCCCAAAAGACTATGGACGAATATGCCATTGATCTTCGCACCTTTTTTCGATTCCTCTCTGCACAGAGACAGGGAATCGACCCAAAGAGCCTTGACGAGGAAAGCTTCGCTCAGATCGACATATCCGAAATAGATATGACATTTATCGGCTCTGTTACCTCAAAGGAAATATACGACTTCCTGTACTACGTCCTTGAGAGCCGCGGCAACAAGTGGTCGGCAAGAGCGAGAAAGCTGTCGGCGCTTAAGAGCTTTTATAAGTATCTTACCGTCAATATGCGCGCCGTGGACAACGATCCCACGAAAAATATAGACGGTCCGCAGAAGAAAAAAACGCTCCCGAAATTTCTCAGCCTTGATGAGAGCGAGGCACTTCTTGAAGCCGTCCGTGCCGATGAGACCTCAAAGACCCGCGAGAGGGACTACTGCATACTCGTGCTGTTCCTTAACTGCGGTATGCGACTTTCCGAGCTTGTGGGCATAAATCTTTCGGACATCGACCGCAACATGGAATCGCTCCGTGTTCTCGGAAAAGGCGCAAAGGAGCGCATGATATACCTTAACGATGCCTGTCGGGATGCCATACGTCGGTATCTTTCGGTTCGTGCCGCAGACGAGGTGCAGATAAAAGACAAAAACGCCCTGTTTTTATCCTCCCGCCATTCCCGTATCAGCAACAAGACCGTTCAGTGGGTGGTTTACAAGTACCTAAAGGCGGCAGGACTTGAGCACAAGCATTTTTCCACTCACAAACTGCGCCACACGGCGGCAACCCTTATGTATCAGACGGGAAATGTGGATGTCCGTGTGCTTAAAGACATTTTAGGTCATGAACAGCTTAATACAACTCAGATATATACCCATGTGAACGATGAAAACATGAAAAAAGCCATGGCGGCAAATCCTCTGGCAAATTTCAGTGCATCCGAGTCATCGGGGCGCGATTTGGAGGAAGAATAAGCGTGTACGATCTTGATAAAACCCTGTTTGTATCCGATCTTGACGGAACGCTTCTTAGAAGTGACGGTACACTTTCAAAAGACACCGCCCGAAAAGTTGCGGAGCTTGTTTCGAGGGGTGTAAAATTTACTTTTGCCACGGCACGCTCATATTACACGGCGATGCAGGTGGCAGGCGAGCGTCCCATAAAGATTCCCGTTATACTTCATAACGGTGTATTCATACGCGACCCCCGGAGCGAAACCTACATTAAGAAAAATCTGCTTCCAAACCCCGAATATGTACGCAGGATTTTTGACGAGTACGGTCTGTCGCCTTTCGTTTATTCGGCAGACGGGGATAAACAGAAGTATTCTTATATACAGGATAAAATTCCGCCCGAATCGGCGGCGTATCAGCTGAAGCGCGCCGGTGATCCGCGGGACAATCCCATTACAGATGAATCTCTCTTGTGGGATGGGGATGTTTTTTACGTTTTGTGTATAACAAACGATCGGCGTGCGGAGGAAATATACCGCCGTCTCTCAGATGACTACAACTGCCTTTATGCCGAGGATTACTACAGCCGCGACAAGTGGCTTGAGGTTTACGCCAAAGGCGCATCCAAGGCGGAAGCCGCACTGCAGCTTCGCGACATTCTCGGATGCCGGCGTCTTGTGGTGTTCGGCGACGGAGCTAACGATATATCCATGTTTGAAGCCGCCGACGAGGCATATGCGGTATCGGGGGCGGTGGATGAGCTGAAGGCTCACGCCACGGGAATAATCGGCTCAAACGATGAGGGTGCTGTTGTAAATTGGCTCATGGAGCATACGCGGTAATTTGTAAATACGGATAAAAAAGCTGTCAGCAAAATTTTGCTGACAGCTTGTCTTTTTAAGTTATCTGACGCAGGCTGCCAACCGCAGTGCCGCCCACAAATCACAATTAAGAAAATTCGCGGATATAGTACGCCGAATGTTTGGCTATCTCACCGTTCAGGTAATCATACCCAAGTTCTTCCGCAAGGGTCGGCTCACCGGAAAACATATTCACGCCAAGTCCAAGCCGCTCGCCGTCAACAGAAAAGCCCATTGCCGCAAGGATCGTGGGGAACATATCCATGCTTGTGAATATTCGTCCCGATGTCTTGCCGCGCGGTGTGAGCGCGGCATTAAAGAAGCAGTTGTAAATGGTGCGGTCATAGTAATCCACCTCACTGACAAGACGTGTGTCCATACGTGGGTGGTCGCCCGATATGATTATCACGCTGTCACTGTAAAAATCCTGCTCCATGCACCAATCGACGAATTCAGACACCTGCCGATCAGCACAGCTTACCACGTTTTCAAGGCGTGTGCTGTACTCTACTTCGCACAGCTTACAGCGGTTTCCGTCAACATGGTGGGTGTCGACCGTCAGCATGGTGAAATTGAACGGCTTATCCTGCGCGGCAAGCTCGGTGAGCTTGTCTTTGGCGATCTCATAGAGGTACATATCCTCATATCCCCACCAGCCGTCGTGGTAATCCTTCGCAACATACCCCTCCTCGCGTGCTGTGTACAGGTCGAATATCCTGTAATCTCCGTGCTGGGTGAAGTAATTGCGCCGTCCGCCGAAGGTGGCGTTTGAGCCGCAGAGAAAGGTATTTGTATAGCCGTTATCCGAAAGTATGTCGCCGAGAGTGGTAAGCCCCTTGGCGAAATATTCGTGCTTTGACATATAGTTCTGACCGTCGCCGCCAATGGGGAAAGAGAACGGTATGCCTGAGGTGGTGGCAAGAAGTGCCGCCATTGTCCATGTTGTGCCGTTGGGGGTATGGAATCCGCCGAGACTGCCATCCTCTTTATCGGTAAAGGATATTCCCTCAGATGCCATACGAGTAAGATTCGGAAGATAATTGTTCTCCGGCTGAGCGCCGCCCACAGCTTCCGACGCATAGGTGGTTTCCATGCTTTCAAGGTATATGTGTATGAGATTCCTCGGTTTACCGTTTGCCGTTATTTCCACTGTGTCGGGGTCTATGTAATATTCCTCGTAGAGTGTGGTTTTTTGACTGATTGCTTCAATATATCCCGGCAGGCGAAGCGCATATACCGCAAAAATCAGCGAGGCTACGAACACTGCCGCGCATACCGCCGCGCCGATACGCCGAAACAGTTTGCTGCCGCGTTTTGAAACGATCACAGCCGCTGTAATATACACAGCCGCCGCGGCGACTACCCAAGGGAGGCTGGACGACAGAATCAGTGCCACGGTGCTTTCTCCTGTTCCTTTAAGAGGAGATACAAGGGTGTAAAGCAGTTCCTTAAATTCAAGATCGTAGGTATTCATATACCATATGCAGATGGCAAATACGGCGATGCCGATAAGGAAAAGCACGCCGAAAATGATATAGGGTACGGATTTTTTTATATGTTTTTTATCGCGCAAGGTGTTGTCCTCCCGAAATAGCAAGATATAAAATAAGTATAGCATAAAACCGTGACCTGCACAAGAGCTTTTTTGTAAAATCAAAGTTCCAGACGAGATTTTTTGGCATATAGCAGATAACGGCAGACAAATTTTGTGAAATCCTTATGTATTTGTGTATTTTTTGTCTATTCTATTGACTTTGAAAAAAATTTCCGTATAATAGAAATTGTAGGGTACTATATCCTTCATTTCTCGCTGTGACTTGAAGGAAATTACCACAACACCGTGGGAAGATTCGATAAATATATGTATCCGTACTTCAAAGCGGATATGGACAAGGGCGTTTATACCGAGGAAACGGCGCTTTCACTCATTGAAGATTTCTTCCTGTATCCGACAGACATTTTACATTAACGTGATATAGCAACCTGAGGAGAATGTTATGAATTTCTACCGCCGCAGACCGCTTGCATCAGCCATAAGCTTATGCATTGCTGTGTCTGCGGTGGCTGCTTTTCTTGGAAAGGCGGCAAAGCTTGTGCTTATTGCCGCGGTTTTGGCTGCCATTTTTGCTGTACCGTTTATCCTTCGCCGGCGGGAGAAGCATTTGCTTTTCAACATTCCGTCGGCTGTCTTTGTTATCATGTGCGGAGCACTTGCACTGTGCATACTGCTGTCGTCTTTTGCGTATTTCAATATCTATGCCGAAGGATATGCTTCTTTTGATGAGGCAGAAATTCGCGCGGTTATAACCGAAGTAAAAAGCCAGAACAGCTACAGCGGTTTGTATAAAATACGGCTTGTTTCCGTGGACGGTACAGAGAATCGCGGCGGCGGACTCTTTCTTGATGAGAGCGGTACGAGCTTCTCTCTTGGGGACGTAATCTGTGTTCGTGCTGAATTCTGCGATATCAAGGATGTTTATGATTACGGTGACACAGCAAAGTTTTCCGTATTCGCTGACGGATGCGTGTTTGCCTGCCATACCGAAGAAAAAGCCGATGTGGTAGGGATATGCAATGATGTTGAAGTAAGACTCGCTAAACTGAGGGACACTCTTTGTGCAAAGCTGTCACTGAATCTTGACCGTGATTCCGCGGCACTTTCAAAGGCACTTATGCTTGGGGAACGGGATGAGCTTGGGAGGCTCAGGCGTGACTTCAATTATCTTGGTATTACGCATATTCTCGCTCTCAGCGGACTTCATTTGGCGGTGATGACCGGTGCTGTTGAAAATATGCTCCTCAGACTTAGAATGAAGCGGCGTTTGAGAATTGTATGTATCATTCTTGCAGTAGGGCTTTATGTAATACTTACAGGTCTTCTTATGTCAGTGGTGCGATCCGCGTTCATGCTTGTAATCTCCTACGCGGCATCGCTTGTGAGTGAGGATAATGACAGGGTAACGTCGCTGTTCTTTGCGATATGGGTGATAATACTTATAACCCCTGCGGCACTCTTTGATGTCAGTCTTCAGCTTTCGTTTTTGGCAACACTCGGCGTCATACTGCTAAGAGAATCGGCGGATGACATAATGCCTTCGGGAAAATTTCGGAATCCTTTTGTTAAGGCACTTGTTAGGAGCGCAAAAGGACTTTTGAGGAATATATGTGCGTCAATCGGTGCCCTGCTTTTCGTTTTGCCGCTTCAATGGCTGTATTTCAGGGAAATATCCGCAGTATCCGTTCCGGCAACGCTTATAATGGCGTTTTTGTGCGAAGGCTTGCTTATACTGCTTGTACCGTATCTTCTTTTCTCAGCCGCAGGCCTTGGATTTATATGTCAAATCCTCAGCGTTCCTGTTGTGTTTATGTGCAGATTATGCAGTGCGGCGGCAGAATGGCTTTCGCCGGGAGCGCAGCTCATATCACTAAGATATCCGTTTGCGCTTCCTATAATTATCGGTCTTGTGATTGTACTTGTGTGGATGATGCGTAAGAATTTTTCAAGCTAGGCATATTCCCTCATACCGCTGTTTGCCGCCTGCGTTTTGTTTGGGGTCTGCGCCCTGGGGTATCACTGCGCGCATACGGATGATGTAAGCGTGGATTATCTTAATAACGGGAAGCATGATGCACTGTTGACTGTATCAAGACGGCACGCCATGGCAATTGATGTGACAAACGGCTCAAAGCCTGCTATGGTGGATATACGCGCCGCGCTTGCGGAACGGTGTCTTACAGAAATTGACGTACTTATGCTCACGGATATAAAACGCGGTCACACAGGAGCTGTCCGTTCGCTTCTTCAGTGCCGTGTGGTACACCGCATACTGCTCCCGATTCCTTCCGACGAATACGAAAGTTTTCTTCTTGAAGATATCCGTCAAGCGGCGAAGGAATACGGAGCAGAGGCGATATTGTATTCTCACTACTCCGAAAATACGGTGACTTTCGGTGATGTTAAACTGACTGTGCCGAGGCGCACATTTGTTGAGCGTTCTTTATCTCCCGTTACCGCTCTCGGCATTGAAGCAGGAAGCACAAAAATCACCTATGCCGGTGCTTCCTCATGGGAGGATGACTATATGTGGAGCTTTACCCATGATGCCGATTGTCTGATACTCGGCGAAAACGGACCGACTGTTAAAATGCCGCCTTCGGGTAATATACCGGACGGCGTAAAGCATCTTTGCGTGACGGGTGAGGAGAGAGTGGGCTTTCTTTCCGATTGGCTTTGGGGATATTCGGGCACTCTCTCCTGCACCACGGTACACCGAATAAATGTTGAAGGCTGAATCCGTAACATTTTTGAAAATTCGGCGAGTAAATATTGCTTTTTATTAGTAAAAGGTGTAAAATGGTAGATAATAACCCTACTCCCGTTTTCGGGGGAGAAAGTGAGCAGGATATGGCACTTGTAAAAAGAATGATTGCGGACGGAATCTGTCTTAACTATCTTGAAACCGATAAATTTAAGACGGGTTATCTCTCCGTGAACCTTATAGCACCGCTTTCGGCGCAGACCGCGGCAAAAAACGCTCTTATTCCAAATATTCTCATGCGCGGCTCGGTCAAATATCCCAATATGGCGGAAATCAATAAAAAGCTTGATTATCTTTACGCTTCAAGTATCGGCGCAAGAAATGAAAAGCGCGGAGAGCTTCAGATATTCGGTCTTTGCGCATCTATGATTGACAGCGCTTATACCATTAACGGTGAGGACCTTATCTCCGACGTTGCCGATATGCTGGCGGAGCTTATTCTTTGTCCGCTGTGTGACGGCGAGGCTTTTGAGCGCGCATATACCGAGAGTGAGAAGAAAAATCTTATTGATGCGGTGAACGCCAGAATAAACGATAAGGCGTTTTATGCGAAAATGCGCTGTATACAGGAAATGTGCAAAAATGAGCGGTTCGGTGTTTCCGAGACGGGAAGTGCAGAGGAAATTGCCGCCTGCACAGCAGAATCGGTTTATGCACAGTACAGATATGCACTTGAAAAGTACCCGATTGAAATATTCTTCGTTGGAAAATGCGATGTAGACGCTCTTGAAAAGAAGCTTGCCGAGCTTTTCGGCGGCATTTCAAGAGCTCCCATCGCGCTTCCCGAAACAGAGATAATCAGAACGGCGTCCGAAGCTAAATATATTACCGAGGATATGCCTGTCAATCAGGGCAAGCTGAACATCGGCTTCAGACTCGGCTCATATATACAGGATGAGGACTATCCTGCGGTTATGATGTTCAACGAGATATTCGGCGGCGGAGTTACTTCCAAGCTGTTTATGAATGTGCGCGAAAAGATGAGCCTTTGCTATTACTGCCACAGCGTACCCGAAGCTATGAAAGGTCTGCTTACTGTTTCAAGCGGAATAGAAGTTGACAAGCGCGAAATTGCGGAAAAGGCGATATTCGAACAGCTTGATGCGGTACGCCGCGGTGACTTCACACAGGAAGAATACGATAGTGCAAAGCTCGGTCTTATAAACGCATACAGAGAGCTTGGAGACAGCGCGAGAGGACTTGAGCTGTGGTATCTCGGACGTATGCTCAACGGCATTGTCAACAACCCCGAGGATGTAGTGGCATCTCTTGAGAGGGTCACAAAAGACGAAATAATTGCCGCCGCAAAGAGGGTGTCGCTTGACACGGTGTATTTCCTTAACGGCACGCTGAAAGGAGATGGCAAGGATGCTTAACGTCAGCATAAAGAGAAATGATTTTCTGAGGGAAGAATACTACAGCTTCAAGCATAAGAGCGGACTTGACGTGTACGTGTTCCCGAAAAAGCTGTCCACCGCTTACGCTCTGTTTGCCACAAAATACGGCTCAATAGATTCAAAATTCAAGCTCAAGGGTGATGACGATTTTACCGTTGTTCCCGACGGTATTGCCCATTATCTTGAACACAAGCTTTTTGAAAATCCAAACGGTGAGGATACGTTTTCGCGCTTTGCAAGATACGGTGCTTCTGCCAACGCCTACACAGGCAACAACATGACCGCCTATCTTTTCTCCTGCACCTCGAATTTCAAGGAATCTCTTGAAATACTGCTTGATTTCGTCAGCACGCCTTACTTCACTCCCGAAACAGTGGAAAAGGAGCAGGGCATCATAGCACAGGAGATACAGATGTATGACGACCATCCTTTCCGCAGGCTCTATCATATGCTGCTTGAAGCTATGTACGAGAAGCACAATGTGCGCATAAATGTGGCAGGAACAGTGGAATCTATTTCCCATATTACGGCGGACATACTCTACGAGTGCTACAGGGTGTTCTACAACCCCTCGAATATGATGCTTATTGTCTGCGGCGACGTTAACGTGTACGATGTGAGTGAGGTCTGCGACAAGGTGCTCCGTGAGCAGGCTCCTGCAAAGATAATCCGCGAGTATCCGGAGGAGAGGGCGGAGGTATATATGGCGAGAAGCGAATATGCCATGCAGGTGGCACAGCCGCTGTTTGCCATCGGTGTCAAGGATGTGCACATTCCGGACGATCCGCACGAGCGAATGAAAAAGAGTGCCGCTTACGATATTCTCAACGATATCCTGTTCGGAAAGGCAGGCGAGCTGTACAATTCTCTCTATGAGGAGGGACTTATCACAGGCAGCTTTGATGCGGGCTACGGAATAGGTGAGAGCTTTGCATTCAACACAGTGTTCTCCGAGGGAGCGGACCCGGATGAAGTATTCGCGAGATTCAAAGCCTGCGTGGAGGATGCTAAAGCAAACGGTCTTCCGAGGGAGGACTTCGAGCGCTCTAAGCGAGCTCTTTATGCCGCTATGATAAAGTGGTTTGACAGCACTGAGGAGATCGCGAACAATTTCCTGCAATTTAAGATTGACGGCGGCGATCTTCTTGATTATGCCGATATTATGGGAGCTGTCACCTACGAGGACGTGACAAAGCTTCTTAATGAAGCGTTCCGTGACGAGTATTACTCTCTTGCAATCGTAAATCCCATGGAAACGGAGGGTGAATGATGATAGGCGCGTTTCTTGCAAATATTATTTCGTTTCCGGGGCTTGGGATAGGCAATTTCAAGCTTGATCCGGTGGCATTCAGAATACCGCTCCCGTTTTCGGACGGCGGCTCGCATCCTATCATGTGGTACGGCATAATCATCACCTTTGCAATGGTGGTGGGATTCATGATCGCGCTTAAAAAAGCAAAATATGAGGGAATCAAATCGGATGATATGTTCGATCTTGCAATTTACCTCATAATCTTCTGCATGATCGGCGCAAGACTTTATTATGTACTCTCGAAGCCGGGAGAATACCGGACATTTGAGGATGTTATTGCTATATGGAACGGCGGACTCGCCATATACGGCGGAGTTATAGCCGGAGCACTGACTATATTTGTGTATTCACGAATAAAAAAGCTTAAGTGCGTAAAGCTTCTTGACGTTGCCGCTCCGGGACTTATTATCGGTCAGGCAATCGGACGCTGGGGGAACTTTTTCAACGCCGAAGCGCATGGCACCGTAACCGATCTTCCATGGCGCATGGGAATCATCGAGGACGGCATCGGAAGTATGCAGTATTACCACCCCACGTTCCTGTATGAATCTCTGTGGAATATTCTCGGCTTTGCGCTTATTATGCTTATTTACAAAAAGAAGAAATTTGACGGACAGAATGTGCTTACCTATCTTATCTGGTACGGATTCGGACGCTTCTTTATCGAGGGACTGCGCACTGACAGCCTGTACCTTTTCGAAACTATGCTCGGTAAGACTGTTCGCGTGTCACAGCTTGTGGCTGGGGTGTGCGTTATCGGCGGCGTGATTTTGATGATATCCGGTCTTGTGCGTGCGAGACGTCGCAGGCTTGACGCGGCGGAGTATGACGAGGTGTATACCGCGTCAGATAAACAGGAAAATAAAGAAACAATTAACGAAAATGAGGAGATATAACATGGCAAACATTATTGACGGAAAAAAGATAGCGGCAGAGGTTCGTTCTGAGATCGCCGCTGAGTGTGAGGCACTGAAGGCAAAGGGTGTTACTCCGGGACTTGCTGTAATAATCGTAGGTGAAGATCCTGCATCAAAGGTGTATGTAAAAAACAAAAAGAAGGGCTGTGAGGAGGTAGGCTTCCATTCCGAGGTTTATGAGCTTCCGGAAAACACCAGCGAGAAAGAGCTTTTGGAGCTTGTACATAAGCTCAACGGTGACGACTCTATCCACGGTATTCTTGTACAGCTTCCTCTTCCGAAGCATCTTAACGACGAGATTATAATTGCCAATATCGACCCGAAAAAGGACGTTGATGCTTTCCACGAGCTGAATGTGGGCAAAATCATGATAGGCAACTACGATTTTCTTCCCTGCACTCCGGCAGGCGTTATGGTACTGCTTGAAAAGAGCGGTATTGACGTTTCCGGCAAGGAATGTGTGGTCGTGGGACGCTCAAATATTGTTGGAAAGCCGCAGGCTATGCTTCTTCTCCATGCAAACGGCACTGTTACCGTCTGCCATTCCCGTACAAAGGATCTTGCCGAGGTCACACGACGCGCGGACATACTTGTGGTTGCTATCGGCAAGGCGGACTTTATCACCGGAGATATGGTGAAAGAGGGTGCTGTTGTTATTGACGTTGGTATGAACCGAAAAGCTGACGGTAAACTTACCGGTGACGTAGACTTCGCCACTGTTTCCCAAAAGGCATCGTACATCACCCCTGTTCCCGGCGGAGTTGGTCCCATGACCATAACAATGCTGCTTAAAAATACGCTCACTGCGGCGAAAAAATGTTAAAATAAGGTCGCCTGAACATTTTCGCTTGCGCTTTTGGGCAAGTTAGCTCAAATGGTCATAAAAAGCGCCTGTAATTGGTGGAAATACGCATTGACAAACAGGTCGATTTGTGTTACAATATGTATGTAAAATGTTAATTTGGGCTTGAATTATGTGAATTTCGAGGCGGAGTTAACATTTGCGCGTAGTTAAGCGTTATTTCTGCCGAAAGGAGGCAATTTTCGTGAATACTTCTCGCAGAGCAGCTATAAAAGAGTTGCTTCTTGAAAAACCGTTTGTTTCCCTCAAGGAGCTTGAAGTCATGTTCCCTGAGGTGTCAAGTATGACCCTTCGCCGTGATATCGAGTATTTCGAACAGCAAGGTGAAGCTATAAAGGTGCGCGGGGGCGCAAGGTCAATGAAATTCATCACCACATCAATGGAGGATTCCTTCCATCAGAGACTTGGTGAGAACATGAGTGCAAAGGAAAAGATAGCGAGACGCGCTATAGAGCTTATTGAAACAGGACGCTCACTGTTCCTTGATTCAGGCACTACCGTGCTGACTCTGGCATCGCTTTTGCCCGATGAGCGTCATACTATAGTTACCACCGGACCCAACATAGCTTTGGAGCTTATAAAAAAGAATCAGGCTATAGTAAATATTGTTGGCGGAATGGTGAATCGCGACAATATTTCAATATCGGGAAATCAGGCTCTCAGATTCCTTGAAGATATCAATATAGATATAGCATTCATTGTGCCGTCAGGACTCTCTATCAAGGATGGATTTACCAGCGGAAACTACTCTGAGTGTGAGCTTAAGCGCATGGTCGTGGAAAAGGCGCGCCGCGTTGTAGTGCTTATGGATACGTCTAAGCTTGACCGCTCGCTTCCGTTTACATTCTGTCAGCTTGAAAATGTACATACGATCGTGGCTGACAAGCCGCTGCCGGATGACATCACCCGCGCCGCTATTGAAGCCGGCGTTGAAATCATCGTTACGGAATAAAAAATATTCATATATAACTCTAATTGAAAGGAAGATTTACACATGGCAACCGCAGTTATTATGCCTCGTCAGGGACAGAGCGTTGAAAGTTGTATCATTACCGAGTGGGCTAAGAAAAAAGGCGACACGGTAGCGGTAGGCGACGTACTTTTCTCCTACGAGACGGACAAATCAAGCTTTGATGAAAAATCCGAGGTCGCAGGCACTCTTCTTGAAGTGTTTGCCGCTGAGGGTGACGATGTTCCCTGCCTTGAGGTAGTTTGCATCATCGGTGATGCCGGAGAGGACATTTCCGCGCTTATTCCGAAGGCAGACGCAGCTCCGGCGGCACCTGCTGCAACCGAAGCTCCGGCAACACCTGCTGCTCCCGTAGAAGAAAAGAAGGAAGCGGCACCTGCACCGGCAGAAGCTCCTGCTGTACAGGCTCAGACAGGCGATATTCTCCGCATCTCCCCCAGAGCAAAGAAGCTTGCTCTTACAACAGGCGCAGATCTTTCCAAGGTTACTGCAACCGGTCCTATGGGAAGAATTATAGAGCGTGATGTAAACGCGCTTCTCGATGCAGGAAAGACAACTACTATTGATGCAGTTGAACGCTTCCTTGCAGGTGAGCGTGTGGTCATTGAGGAAGCTGCCGAGGCTGTTTCGGAAGCTCTTGCAGCAACTAAGACCACCGGCGGTTACACCGACGTTAAGATCACCAATATCCGCAAGGTTATTGCAAAATCCATGCACGCTTCGCTGTCAAATATGGCACAGCTTACTCTCAATGCATCCTTTGATGCTACCGAGATCATGGAATTCAGAAAGAATCTCAAGGCAAACGGCGAGGCTCTCGGTATGGGCAACATCACCCTTAACGATATCGTTCTCTATGCTGCCGCAAAGACTCTTAAGAATCACAAGGACCTCAACGCACATTGGCTTGATGATGTTGTTCGTATCTTCGACAACGTAAATCTCGGCATTGCTGTTGATACCGAGCGCGGACTTATGGTGCCCACCCTTATGGCGGCAGACACCATGTCTCTCTCCGAGCTTTCCGCAAACGCAAAGAGCCTTATCAAGGAGACACAGGGCGGCTCAATCTCCCCCGACAAGCTCTCCGGCGGTACATTCACCGTTACCAACCTCGGCTCTCTCGGCGTTGAAAGCTTCACTCCCGTAATAAATCCCCCGCAGGTTGCTATCCTCGGCGTATGCGCTATTACTCAGCGCGTAAATGCGGACGGGGATGTATATCCTGCAATGGGTCTTTCCCTTACCTTTGACCACCGTGCACTTGACGGTGCTCCGGCGGCTCGCTTCTTAAAGGAGCTGTGCGCAAACCTTGAGCACTTCTCGCTGCTTCTTGCAAAGTAAGAGGAGGATACATAAATGTACGAGCTTATAATTCTCGGCGGCGGTCCCGCCGGATACAATGCGGCAGAGCGTGCCGCAGAGGGAGGACTTTCCACCCTCGTTATTGAGGAGCGTGCTCTTGGCGGTGTATGCCTTAACGAGGGCTGCATTCCTACAAAGACACTTCTCTACTCCGCTAAGATTTTTGACTATGCTAAGCACAGCGAAGATTACGGCGTAAAGCTCCCTAACGCTTCTATTGACCATGCGGCAGTAGTTGCTCGCAAGGACAAGGTTGTAAAACAGCTTGTTGGCGGCATCGGCATGAAGATGAAGCACGGCGGCATCACCGTTGTGAACGCTCACGCTGAAATCACCGGCAAGAGGGGTGACCTCTTTACTGTTAAGGCAGGCGATGAGACCTACGAAGCACGCAGACTTCTTATCTGCACCGGTTCTTCTGCGGCAGTTCCGCCCATCCCCGGACTTCGCGAGGGCGTAACCTCCGGTTTTGTTAAAACAAACCGTGAGATTCTCGATATGACTACAGTTCCGAAGGAGCTTGTAGTAATCGGCGGCGGCGTTATCGGTATGGAGATGGCATCTTACTTCAACTCCATCGGCTCTAAGGTTACCGTTATCGAGATGATGGATCACATCGGTGGTCCCACAGACAGCGAGATCGCGGCTATTCTTCTTAAGAACTACAAGAAGAAGGGCGTAGAGTTTATGCTTGGCGCAAAGGTTACAGGCGTTGGCACAAAATCCGTTACCTGCGAATATGAGGGCAAGACCGTGGAGGTTTCCGCTGACTGCGTGCTCTGCGCAGTAGGACGCCGTGCAAATACTGCCGGAATCGGTCTTGAGAACATCAATGTTCTCACCGAGCGCGGTGCTATCGTTACAAACGAGTGCGGCAAGACCAATATCGCAGGCGTTTGGGCGGCAGGCGACGTAAACGGCAAGTCCATGCTTGCTCACACCGCATACCGCGAGGGCGAGGCGGCTGTAAACGATATGCTTGGCAAGAAGGATGCTGTCAACTACGACGCTATCCCTGCTGTTATATACACCAACCCCGAAGTTGCTTCCGTCGGCGAGACCTCCGACACCGTTAAGGCAAAGGGACTTGATGCAAAGGTTGAATCCTTCACACTTCGTTACAGCGGCAGATATGTTGCTGAGAACGAGGGCGGCGACGGAATCGTTAAGATCATCATCGACAAGGCACACAGACGTGTGCTTGGCGTACACATGATCGGTACATACGCATCCGAGATCATTTACGGTGCGGCTATGATGGTTGAAAAGCAGATGAGAGTTGAGGATGTACGCAATTTCGTATTCCCCCACCCCACCGTATGCGAGGTTATCCGCGAGGGTATGTTCGGTATATAATTCCACTTTCTTACTTCAAAAACACCCCCTTCACGTGCCCCTAAGCCGCCGTAATGGTGCGGGGCCATGAAGGCGGCGCGAATAAAGCGAATTTTCGCACAATACAATCCCTTAGCGGTTGTATTTCCTTGTATAAAGTTCTTTGCACAGCTTTCTTTCAAGAAAGCGCGCATCCTATATACAAACAAATTCCCACACACAAAAATAAACAAAAGGAGATAAAAAATCATGCCTAAGAGTCAATATGTAGATCCTGCGAAAGCGTTTGAGCCCGGCTATATCCATTTTGAGGATATTCCCGTATGTCAGTACAACAAAACTCTCGCACAGGAGAAGAAGCTTTACACCAAGGAAGATTTCATGAGAATCTACCGCGATATGGCTATCATCCGCGAGTTCGAGACCATGCTTAACGAGGTTAAGGTAAAGAGCGAGTACAACGGCGTTCAGTACAACAACCCCGGTCCTGCTCACCTTTCCATCGGTCAGGAAGCATCCGCAGTAGGTGAGGCTTACTGCCTTGATATCAACGACTTCTCCTTCGGTTCTCACAGAAGCCACGGCGAAATTCTCGCAAAGGGTCTTTCCTCCATCGAAAAGCTTGACGACACCGAGCTTTACGATATCATGAAGGAATTCCTTGACGGTTCTGTTCTCAATGTTGTTGAAAAGCACATGAATGCAGGCGGCAACGTGAAGGAGCTTGCTATCAACTTCCTTCTCTACGGCGCACTTGCTGAAATCTTCGCAAGAACCACAGGCTTTAACAAGGGTCTCGGCGGCTCTATGCACGCTTTCTTCATTCCCTTCGGCCTTATGCCCAATAACGCAATAGTCGGAGCATCCGCTCCTATCGCTCTCGGTGCGGCTCTCTACAAGAGATCCAACCACAAGCCCGGTATCGTTATCTCCAACTGCGGAGACGGTGCAACCGGACGCGGCCCCGTTCTTGAGGCTCTCAACTTTGCTTCGATGGACCAGATTACTAAACTCTGGGGTATGGACGGTAAGTATTCCGATGCAGGAATGCCCATCCTCTTCAACGTATTCAAC